>CAZDQZ010000012.1:12267-19098 GCA_964507835.1 uncultured Candidatus Peribacteria bacterium
ATCCTCGATTTTCTCCTGGAGGACAGTAAGCGCATCCAAAGAGCTTCATGAAGATTTCTGTGTCTCACACCATCGGCATTATCGGAGGAGAGGGGAAAACGGGTGGTCAATTCAAGAGACTGTTCAAGGATCACGGCTTTTCTGTGCGGAGCACGGGAGAGAGAACTCGGCACAAGAACAAGGATCTTCTACGGGAATGTGACATCATCATTTTTGCCCTTCCGCTCTCGAAGGCATCAGAGTTGATGCGTGAGGAAGTGCGATTGTCGGTGCGAAAAGATCAACTTCTCCTCGATGTAAGCTCACTCAAAACTCGTGAAGTAGAGGCCATGAAGTCGGGTAGGGGGGAGGTCATCGGCATGCACCCACTCTTCGGCCCGACGACGGATCCAAAAGGCGAAACGGTGATTCTCTGCCCAGGCCGTACGAGCAAGCAAACACTCTCGTCACTGAGGTCCGTTCTCAAAAAAATGGGCATGAAGACCATCGTGATGACGCCGGAAGCTCATGACACACTCATGGCAACGGTGCAGGTGATCCCGCACCTCAAGAGCTTCCTCATGGCAGATGTCCTTCGGGAGCAGGGGGCTGATCTGCAGTCGATGCTACGGACATGTACGCCGACGTACGAGATGGAGTTCAACGTCATCGCGCGCTTCCTCGATGATCATCCAGATCTCTACATGCCGATCATTTTCCGTAATCCAAAGACCGTGAAAATTTTACAGGCGATGCACACGATCATCGGAGAGTATTTGACGATTGCTCACAGTGGAAATTTGACCGATGCAGAGAAGAGGTACGAGGCATCCAAGCTTTACTTCAAGCCATTCCTCAATCGTGCACGCAAACACAGTGAGGCATGTATCGAGACACTTCTTTCACTGAAAGGGTGATGTTGATTGTTATCATTTGCGGGTCGAAGATCCGCGCTACTCAAACACTGATCATTCTGGTCATTTGGACCAGTCGCAGAAAATATTCCTTCGCTTCATAACCTTTCTGCCATTCCTGCCCTTTCTTGCTTTTCTGCCTTCCATGACTATCTTCACCCTCGGTCCCACCGGCACATTCTCGCACGAAGCGTCTCTGCAAATCTTTCCGAACGAGACAATTTCTTTTGCTCCTAACTTCGATCGTCTCTTCGATCGATTGATGGAAAATCCTCAGGCAATCGGCATCGTTCCGGTCGAGAATTCTCTCCACGGCTCCATCGATGAAATTCTTGATCTTCTTCGCGAGACCGATGTGAAAGTCTGGCGTATGCACGAGGTGAGAATCCGTCATGCATTTGGCTGTCTGGATCCGAAGAAGGTTGTGAAAATCGCAAGTCATCCGCAGGCACTCCGTCAAAGTAGGTTCTGGCTCAAGGAGACGTATCCTGACGCGGAACATCTCCCAACGTCGAGTACGGCAGCAGCGGTTGCACTCGCGACGAGGGATGCATCGATTGGTGTTATCGCATCGGCAAAATTGATCCAGGAGTCTGGGCTGACGCTTCTGAGCGAGGACATCGAAGGAACGAATAACACGACGCGCTTCGGTATCGTGTCGGTGACGGATCCATTCCCTGGTGCACTCCGGACGCGGATGAGCATCGCCATCCACCCGAACCGCGAGGAAGACCGCCCGGGGCTTCTGCACCGCCTCCTCACACCATTCAAAGTCTACGACATCAACATGACCCGCATCGAGAATCGGCCGACGGGGACGAAGCTTGGAGAGTACAACTTCTTCGTCGATTTCGTCGGTAATCCAGATGATGAGCGAACGAAGAAAGTTCTTCAGGAGTTACGGGAACTGGCAGAGGTGCGGGTGCTGGGGGAGTGGTAAATTCATGAAAGGCAAACCTCCGGTTTTCCTTTCATGGACTATCCTTTCGGCAAGGTGGCGCTCCAGCGACGGGGCCCGCGAGACCCATCGCTTCGCGCGTTTTTCTTTTTATTGCTATCATTCATGTGCTCATGGTGAACCCCTTCTCCTCACTCCCTGCTCCGAGGCCCGATCCTCTCTTTGCGATTAATGCAGAGGCCGTGAAAGCGGGGGCGAGCGCGATCAATGGCACGCTTGGGATCTACATGGATGAAGACGGCACACCACTCGTGTTTTCCAGCGTACAGAAGACCATTGAACACCTTCAGAAGCATCTTTTGGCATTCAACTATTCCTACCCTCCTCTCACGGGGCTCCCCAAGTATCAGCAGGCAGTCATTGATCTGATAGCAGAGCCGAAGGATATAGTTGCATCGATCGCATCGACTGGGGGTACCGGTGCACTCGCGCTGAATTTGCGTTTACTACAGATGCTGATTGACGAGGATCATCATCGGATTATTCTTCCTTTGCCAGCGTGGGCAAATCATATTCCTGTGTGTAAGTGGGCAGGTCTCGATGTCATCGATGCACCATATCTGAGTACTGGATCGGCATCGACCGACGGCATCATCTCTGTGATTCGTCAGCAGTCAGAGCCTTTCGGCATTCTTCTGCAAGTAGGATGTCACAATCCAACAGGACTCGATTTTACTGAGACACAGTGGACGGAGATCTTCGATGCACTCCAAAACAAATCGTGTGTTGTCCTCCTCGATTTCGCCTATCAGGGATTCAAAGGAGAGCCAGAGGATGATCGTCTGCCTATTCGTCTGTGTATCGATCGCGGTATTACGACACTCGTCACATGGTCGGCATCGAAGAACCACTCCATCTACGGGCTTAGAACCGGTCTGGCCGCCGCATTCGTACAGACTGAGGCTCAGAAGAAAGCGGTGGAAGGGACGTACTGCACCATCATCCGTGGTCTTCATTCCGCGGCACCGACATTCGGGCAAGCGATCGTGGCACTCACGCAGCAGATGCATCCAGACGAATGGCGCTCGGACTTGCGTGAAGCACGTAGTGTCATGAAACGGAAGCGCGATCTGCTCACGAAGAATCTGCCGGAGCAGTTCCAGATTGCCCTTCATGGGTATGGAATGTTCGCGATGCTCCCTCTTACGCAGGGACAGGTCCAGAGGCTCAAGACTGAGCATCAGGTCTACCTTCCGATGGATGGACGCCTGAATATCGCCGGCATCCCCGAGAAACGTATCGAGGAGCTGGCAGAGAAGATCCTGAAGGTGCTCTAGGTGTGGTACGATACACATCCATGTTCACCGGAATTATCGAATCGACGGCGAAGGTGATAAAGACCATGAAGACAGGTCTGGCTCTCGAGCGTCCAAAGATCTTTTCTGACATCAAGATTGGTTCCAGCATTGCCGTTTCGGGAGTGTGTCTTTCTGTCGTTGCGTTCGATAAACAATCGATGACATTTGATGTCGTACCGACGACACTACGTAAGACGAAGCTTGGATTACTGAAAAAAGGGGACTTAGTGAATCTCGAGAGAGCGATGAAGGCTGATGCACGGTTTGAAGGACACATCGTGACGGGGCATGTCGAGGGGGTGGGGGGGGTGCATGCTCATCGTCAGGGCTTACTCACGATTGCAGTGCCCTCATCCCTCAGTCGTTTCATCGTCCCCCACGGCTCCATCACGCTCGATGGCGTCTCGCTCACCGTTGCATCCCTCACAAAAAATCAGCTGATCGTCGCGCTCATTCCTCATACGCTGGAGCATTCCACACTCGGATTCCTGCGGAAGGGTGATCACATCAATATCGAAACTGATATACTCGCAAAGTACGTTCTCTCCTCACATTCATGAGTACCCACTCCCCAGAATTTGGCGAGATCACTGTTGATCCAGCATGGAAGGTCGCGATCGTGCGTGCAGCATGGCATGGAGATCTGACGAGCGCACTCGCTCTCTCCTGTACGCAGAAGCTTATAGAGCTTGGGATCCAGCGGAAAAACATTCAGGAAATCGTCGTGCCGGGATCGTTCGAGATTCCACTCTTCTGCAAGGAGGCACTGAAGCTGGGCGTGGATGGCGTCATTGCCTTCGGTGTCGTGGTGCAGGGCGACACGCATCATGCTCGTCTCATTGCGGAGGAGTCTGCATCAGGATGTATGCAGGCACAGATGGAGTTCTGTAAACCAGTGATCTTCGAGGTGCTGTTCGTCGATGAGAAGAAGCATGCGCAGGAGCGATCGATCGGCAAGGATGGAAAGGGGCCACTCTCTGCACAAACATTGTTGAGTTGCCTTGCAATGCAAGCTCAATTGCATTCATAAACCTTGAACAAGTTAGGTGTACAAGATAGTGTGCGGACATTATCTTTCCGCCTCCTTATGACCCATCGCTCCCTCGGTGTCTCAGTCGCCGTACTTTCTTTACTCCTCCCTGCAAGCGTCGCATTTGCAACAGGAGTCTTTCCGGATGTCGGAGACAATCATCCTTTCAAAGGAGAGATTGAAGCACTCTTCCGTCAGGGGGTCGTGAAGGGCAATCCTTCCGGCACCTTCAATCCCGATGACAGCGTGACGCGTGCGGCATTTCTGAAAATGCTCTACACAGCGACAGGCAGACAACCGAAGGCGATTTACAAGGGATGCTTCAAAGATGTGGAATCTGGCAGTTGGTACGAGCTCATCGTGTGTGACGCAGCATCGAAGGAGAATGGATTTGTTAGTGGCTACGGCAACGGCATGTTCGGTCCAGCGAACCCCGTGACACGTACCGAAGCCCTGAAGATGACTTTCAATCTCTTCGGCATCCCCGCCCCTGATGTCTCATCAGCGGATCAGGACATCATCAAGTTTGCGGATATCTCCGTCTCGGCGTGGTACACGAAGTACATCAGCGCTGCGTATAAAAATGCTATTTTGCCGATCTACGGCTTCGGAGGAAGTCGCTTCTATCCCGATCGAGAGATGACACGCGCAGAGTCTGCAGCGTTCGTCTTCAATGCGGAGCGCATCATTGAGCAGAAAAAAACATCTTCACCTGTTACCCCAACGACAGTCGACACTGCGACCCCTGAGGATTCTTCCGTGAAGCAGGTGCAGTTCCCATTCAATGATTCTGGTCAATTCACAAAGGGCAAGCCTGTCGCGTACGAATTTACACTTCGTGAGCCGAAGACTGTTGTATCGGTGAATACGGCAACTGTCGGCAAATTGCCTACTCCTCTTACCTGCCGTTTGTATTTACTGACTGATGATGGCTTCTCTGATGAGTACTACCTCGGCCTGCAAGATGAGACTTCCTGCAGAATTCTCTCTGCCGTACGACCCGGGAAGTATCAGCTACAACTTCAAGCGACAGGTGCCGATACGCCGTACACCGTCGATGCGAAATCTGCGAGCACGGACGGTAATGATGGATTCATGGATGCACTCACGATCACGCTCGGTTCTGCTCAGACGGCGGATCTCGGAATCGGTGATCTCTACGACTGGTACACATTCAGCGTTCCTGCCGAGCGCAACGGGACCGTATTCGTTTCGTCCTCCGAGCGCCTGGCTTGCGTCATCTACACCCCAAGTTCCGTTGATCAGTTCGGTTTCGCGGGACCGGAGTGTGGTGTGGAGTACAACTTCGCTTCCGGGACGTACACCGTTGGCATTGGTCGCAAGGCTACATCCAATTTCGGTAAGGCAATCGAATACTCGGTGCATTGGAGGTAAAGACTGCGGTTCACTGCTTGTGTATGTTATGATCGGTTCCTATGAGCCCTCGTACGTTGCTATGCTCCGTTCCTGATGCACTTCAAGCTCTCAAGCGTGGTGAGTTCGTCATTGTCATCGATGATGAAGATCGAGAGAACGAAGGTGACCTTGTACTCCCTGCAGAATTCGTGACTCCAGAGAAGATCGCATTCATGATTCGCTACACGGGTGGTGTCGTGTGTTTATCCCTCAGTAAAGCCATCGCAGATACTCTCGATCTCCCTGTTCTCGATCAGAGACACGTGACGAAATCGACGAGCCCACGCTTCACCGTGAGTATCGAATCTGCAAAAGGCGTGACGACAGGCATTTCTGCCAGCGATCGTGCCGTGACGATTTTGACTGCCATCAAGAAAGGAGCCAGCCCAGAGGACCTCTCGCGTCCAGGACACGTTTTCCCACTGCGCGCGCACGAAGGCGGTGTCCTTCAGCGTGCTGGTCACACAGAGGCATCTGTCGATCTCTGCAGGCTTGCGGGACTCCGTGAGGGTGGAGTGATCAGTGAGCTCATGCATGACGATGGCACGATGATGCGCCTTCCGGATATTCAGATCTTCGCGAAGAAGTACAAGATCCCCATCCTCACCATCGCTGATCTCATCGAGTACCGTCGGAAGACAGAGTCACTCATTACGCTCTCTGCGAGGACGGGGCTGGATACCACGCACGGGACGTTTGTCTTCTCGGTCTACAGAGATATTCTCGGCCAAGAACATGTTGCCCTATCGATGGGGAAAATAGAAAAGACGAAGCCTGTTCTCGTGCGCGTGCATTCTGAGTGTGTGACGGGGGACGTCTTCCACTCGCTTCACTGCGACTGCGGTGAGCAACTCGATCTCGCGATGCAGAAGATCGCGGACGTCGGCACGGGAGTCATCGTCTATCTGCGTCAGGAAGGTCGTGGGATCGGCCTCACGAACAAAATCCGTGCGTATGGCCTACAACACGCTGGGCTCGATACCGTCGATGCGAACCGTGCACTAGGCCTCCCCGATGATCTCCGTGAGTACGGGACAGGAGCACAGATTCTCAAGGACCTGGGGGTAGGCAAGATGCTTCTCCTCACGAACAATCCGAAAAAAGTTATCGGACTCAAAGGGTATGGACTCGAGATTACTGAAGAGGTTCCGCTCGAAATCGCACCGAAGAGCGCGAAGCAGAAGAAGTATCTTTCGACGAAGAAGAAGAGGATGGGACATACTCTACGGAAGGTGT
>CAZDQZ010000013.1:0-3365 GCA_964507835.1 uncultured Candidatus Peribacteria bacterium
TATACAGCCGTGAGATTGTCGTTTCTAACGCTCCAATTGTCAATTATCAATTCTCAATTCCGTACTCACTCCCCCAGCTTGAGTTCTTCATCGATCCTGATTTGATTCACGAAATCCTGATCGTGGCTCACGAGGATCATTCCACCGACGTACTCATTGAGCGCCTCGGCGATCACAGGAAGGTGACGGAAATTGATGTGATTCGTCGGCTCATCCAAGATCAGGAGACTTGGCTTCTGCAACATGAATCGTGCGAAGCAGAGCAAGCCCTTCTGCCCTTCAGAAAGCGATGAAACTGTCGACTGCACCTTCTCGCCTGGCAGAAGGAAGCGAGCAGCGGTCGCGTAGACCTGCTGATGGTTCTTCACTTCCATCGCACTCTCCAGGATCTCGTACACGGTCTTATCAGTAGGGAGCCCAGAGAAATCCTGTCGATAGTACCCGATGATAGCGTCCTCCGCGATCACAGCACCCTTCTCTCTGCGCTCTGCCATGGCTTCGAGTAACGATGTCTTGCCGATGCCATTGGGGCCCGTCACGAGCACGCGGTGACGCCTGCGCACGGTGAGCTCCACCTTCTTCTTCACCGGCTTATGATCCCGCATGACGGTCACCGACGTGATCTGCACCAAGGGCTTCGGGAATTCCGTAGCCTCGATCGTGAAGGGCGGAATGGTCTTATCTTCCTGTCGAACATCCACCTTGTTCTCCTCCGCCTCTTCCACAGCATCACGCATTTTGCTCGCGAGCTTACGCATCTTGCCTCCCTTGTGGGAGAAGAAGTTGATCTTGTCCTTCTGATCCTGCATCTGCTTCTCCATCCGAGCGTTCTGCTGTTGTTCGGCCTGGATCTGCGCCTGGATCTGCTCCACGACATCGTAGTAGTCACCCGTGTACTGCGTCACCGTGTGCGTAAACGTATCCAAATAAATAACGCCATGGGTGAAGCAGTTCAAGAACGCTGAATCGTGTGAGATGACGATGCACGTCTTCTCATACTCCATGAGAAACGCCGTCAGATGCCCTATGCCCTCAGCATCGAGGTTATTCGTGGGCTCATCGAGGAGGAGGAGATCGGGCTCCTGGATAAGAGCAAACGCGAGGAGCAGTCGCGCCTTCTGGCCTCCGGAGAACTCCTTCAGCTTCTTCTCAAGCGGAGCCTTCAGATGCACAACGTCGAGCACACGAGCGATGTGCCTTTCGATATCATACTTCTTCTCACGAAACGCACTCTCGAAGAATTCTTTTACGGTCTTCTGCAGATCCCCATGTGGGATCACCTGCTTCGCGATGCCGATCGTCGCGCCTTTCTTGAAGTGGATCTTGCCCTCCTGTGCCTTCATCTCGCCCGTGATGAGCTTGAAGATCGTGCTCTTCCCCGCGCCATTCTGTCCCATGATCGTCAGCTTCGCATTCTCACGAACAGAGAAATTGGCTTCCTTCAGAATGGGCTTCTTGTGATCGTACGTAAACGTAATGTCATCGAACCTGAGGAGTGTGTCACCGTGTTCCATGGTAAAGAGAAGAGAGAAACGTGCGAGATTGTATACTGGATTTTCAAAGAATGAGCAAGGATTGAGCGCAGAAACAAGCGAACAAATATCATAATGCATAGAGAAGAATTCTCTATCTCGACTGACAATGAACAATATCTAACTCTCAAGAAGCAACCCATGTCTTCCTCTTGTGCTTCAACAAAAAACAGGACTACAATATCACCCTCCCGCCTTTCGGGAGCCTTTCATTCCCCCACTCATCTCATGAATAGGTCTACATCACTTCTCATCGGCGCGACGATCACGCTCGCCGCTACACTTCTCCCTGTTTCATCCTTCGCGATGAAAGTACCGACGGTCGAACCAACCTCGATCTTCGTCACGGGACCACTCCCTGCATGGGCTTCACGCCACACGAACTCGGGTACTGCAGATCACCGTGAGTTCCACAAAAATAATGAAGCAACGCTCAAGGCATGGAAAGACGCCAATAAAGATCGCGTCGGCACAGCAGAGTACACAGCAGATCTGCGTGCAGAGCTCGCAAGCCTCAGCCATGCACACCGTGTGTTCCACGGATGGCAAGAGAAGACGGATGCTCAAACACAGTGGCTTGAGAAGAATGCATCTGCCATCAACGACAGTGCGATGGGTGGCTTCCCAGCAACGCTGAGCCCTGAGCTGAAGACTGCCATTTCCCTCCTCTCCGATAGCGACTTCACGCCTTTCGCAACAGAGCACCGCTACGAAGGCACACGACCAAGCTCCCGCCTCCTGCGTGAGCAAGCAAGCGTCCGTGGTATCGTTCGTTAATTGCGACCCTCATCTCTCGAACCCCTGTGCGCTCTGCATGGGGGTTTTTGGTATACAGAAGCGATCAGAATCAGTAGGGCATCCAAATACTTGGACGAAGCAACGAACATCGCTACAGTGCGTCCGTGAATACTGCCTACGTCCTCTCCTGCTCTCCCACCTCCTCCTGTTCCACAGTGGGGGTTTGGTCGTGAGCACGTAGAAGAACGTCGCCCACACAGAGCCCCCACACAGCAGGGGGTATTTTTTTATTTCATTTCTCCATCATCACATGAGCACAACTCTCGAAGCTGAACCGGCTACGACAGAAGACAAAGTTGTCATACCACCGCCAAAGACTTTTCCAGAGCGAATGGAAATCATTGCTGATGCAATAGTGAATGATTGGAAGTATCAAGATCTCGAACAGCTCCGTAGGTGGCAACGAACCGCTCTTGGTGCCTACCTCCAACTCTGCGTAGGAGATACGACAGAAGAATCAACGAATCCTTACAAAAAGGAGTTACCCCAAGACCTTGACGCTGGCGAAATAATTTTCAAAGGAGCACTGAAAAAGCTGACCAGTCAGCAGTAATCATGCAGAACAGAGGCCACACAGTGTGGCCTCTGCCTTTCTCCTTCCATCGAGAGAACAACACGCGCTTAACGATCATCCGTAGACTCCATCGCAGGCATACCGCGACCACCCTTCTTACCATTCATGAGCGAACGAATGTGACCGAAACGGCCTGAGTCCTTCTTCTCTTTTTTCATCATATGGGGAGCATCCATCATCATGCCACCCATCATGGGGTGACCGACGCCAGGACATGCTGAACGAACTGCATCCGTTGTCGCTTTCACTGCAGTCTTGAAGGCATCTTCTGCCGTCTTCATCGATGTCTTGAATGCCTCTTCTGCTGTTTTGATAGCAGTTTTGCGAGCAGTTGTGTCGGTGAGAGCAAGGGCGGACTTCATGGCATTGACCCTCGCAGTCAAAGCAGACTTGTGTGCTAAATGCTTCGCGTCAATGGCAGGGAGTAGTGCTGTATGCATCGCATCCATAGCCAAAGAACA
>CAZDQZ010000013.1:3465-6291 GCA_964507835.1 uncultured Candidatus Peribacteria bacterium
TCGCGTCAATGGCAGGGAGTAGTGCTGTATGCATCGCATCCATAGCCAAAGAACACGCAGTCGCATCAAGCGGAGCCGATGATGTCGTCACTGGTGTCTCCGCGAATGCCATGGAGCTCATGGCAACAAGCGACAGAACACCTGTGGTCGTAACAATGAAATGTTTCTGGAGTGACATGAGTACAGGGGGAAAGAAATAATGAGACTTTCTTCCGTGTGGGTCTAGAAACCACAGGGAAAAAGACGTTCGAAGTACTATGCAGAAGACGATAGTAACCAAGCACTCTTACAAAAAATATGTAGAGAAAATATACTTATTGGCGCAAATTCGGACGATTGAAAGTTTTGGCAAGTCTTTCAACATACAACAATGCTTCTGAGATAGCAGGTTCTTCATGCCCTTCCTTCTTTTTTTGAGATTTTTTTGCATCAAGCTTTTTTCTAAACGCCTTCTCCTCGAGAGGAGACAATTCTCTTTGAGAAGGGCTACGTTTCTTCTTCGATAGTTCTCCTGGACAAAAAAGGGTTTTCTTGATTTCAGCAAGAGACGTGCGAATCATTGATTCAATTTCGTAATTTGATGGACGAAGGACCTTTGAAATATTCCCTTGCGAACGCCAAAATAGTAATTTTTTTGCAGATACATAATGTGGATCATCTCGTAGTTTATGAGAAGCATGATCAAAAAATTCTGATAACTCCATGCTTTCTGTCTCCGAACCTTCCTGAAATGCCTCTAGTAAGAGAGAACGAACGATACGAATACACCACGCCGCACGAGCATCTGCAAAAATTGCGTCATTTTCAGGCACATTTTGTAAATCTCTTTGAAATCCTGCCAAGCAACGATTCGCACTGTTATACGACTGTTGAAATTTATCCTCAACAACTTGCTGTACGTTCATACTACATTTATACCACATACAAAAATTCCAGCAACCAACCAAAGAAGCAGAGATGATTCTTTGGCATGAGATAGAGAAAAAATCATCCATACCCTAGGAACACAGTATTTGCTTGACCCCCACCTGGGGTGGGGGTATGCTTCTCCTATCTTCTTACCACACTCACTATGACAACAGAACGACAAAACGCCACGATTGCGATCAAAAAGGCTTCTGGATTACTTGAAAAAATAAAAAAGATGCTCGATGACAACGCGTACTGCATCGACATCATGCAACAGAACCTCGCAGTCATCGGCTTGCTCAAGTCCGCTCATCAGTCACTTCTCGAAGGACATCTGAACAGCTGTGTCTCGGGAGCTATCACAACAGGTAGTCCCGCCAAGAAGAAGCAACTCATCGATGAAGTGATCCGCGTGAGCAAGCTCGCCAGCAAATAGTCCTTCCCTCTATCATCCTATGAAACACATCATCCCCGTCCGTGGCATGCACTGTAGGTCCTGTGAACTCACGCTCGAGAGAGCACTGCGTGACATCGAGGGAGTGACAATGGTGAAAGCCAATGTACGAAAGGCAACAGTGACGATCGACACGAAAGGAAGTGTTGACCTCGAAGTCATCAACGATGCCATCCGCAGTGCAGGCTACGACGTGGGACAGAATGAAAAGAAGCCATTCTTCTCGCAAAATAGTGAGGACTACGGACTCCTCTTCGTCGCCATCATCATCGTGCTCGTGCTTGCAAGTGTGGCGCGCATGATCGATCTCACCTCCATACAAGGGAGTAATAACATCAGTGGTCTCACCTCTTCCCTCCTCCTCGGTCTCACGGCTGGCGTCTCCACGTGCATGGCACTCGTCGGTGGTCTCGTCCTCGGAGTGGCAACAAAGCATGCGAAGAAGCATCCAGAAGCCACAGCGCTCCAGAAGTTCCGTCCGCACGCATTCTTCAATGTGGGGAGAATCATCGGCTTCGCGTTCTTCGGGGGGCTCCTCGGACTCGTCGGGAGTCTCATCGCGCCATCCAGCATTTTTCTCGGCATCCTGATGATCATCGTCGCCCTCTTCATGCTCATCATGGGCATACAGATCACAGGGATCTCACCTGCACTCAGTGGTGTATCGCTAACACTACCCACAAGCATCGCCCGTGCGCTTGGGATGCACAGAACGCATGAACGGGAGTACGGTCATGGTCGGGCATTCGTTCTGGGTGCCCTGACGTTCTTCCTCCCCTGTGGCTTCACGCAACTCGTGCAGATGTCTGCGGTGACCTCAGGGGGCTTCCTGCAGGGCGCACTCCTCATGGGTGCATTCGCAGTCGGAACTGCACCCGGACTCCTCGGCATCGGTGTAGTCGCATCGGTCCTCCGTGGCATGGGTGGCAGAATTTTCTTCAAGGTTGCGGGTGTTGCTGTGATTGCCCTTGCGATCTTCAATCTCCGGGGAGGGATCAATCTCACTGGATGGAGTCTGCCGGCGTGGCCACAGTCCCAATCTGCTATCACAACAACGACGATCACTGATGGCGTACAAATCGTCCGCATGGAACAGTACGGCTACGGCTACCGACCATCATCATTCATCATCAAGCGTGGCATCCCCGTACAGTGGATCATCAACTCTACAGAAAGTCGTTCGTGTGCCAGTAGCATCCGTGTGCCATCTCTCGGCATCGCACGCAATTTGAATAGTGGCGAAAACATCATCGAATTCACTCCACAGACTACGGGGCTCATCCGCTTCACGTGTTCGATGGGCATGTATTCAGGCTCTTTCACCGTCACCGACTAACATCGACCTTCCTCCCTTCCCCTACATTCTATGTCCCGTATCACTCTCCGTATCACTGGCATGCACTGCGCTTCGTGCGCAGGACGCATTACAAGCGCTCTCACTAGAGCGAAAGGTGTTGTGTCCG
>CAZDQZ010000013.1:6391-8493 GCA_964507835.1 uncultured Candidatus Peribacteria bacterium
TCGTGCGCAGGACGCATTACAAGCGCTCTCACTAGAGCGAAAGGTGTTGTGTCCGCGAACGTCAATCTCGCCTCAGAGAAGGCGACTGTCGATATCGACAATGCCCTCCTCACGCCAGCGAAGGTCATCGACGTCATTAAGAAAGTGGGCTACGACGCGAGTGATGCACAGCATGAGTCTCAGGCAATGGCGCACGATCACCGCGACGAAAGCATCGCAGTAGCGCGCTCGTCATTCCTCTGGTCGCTCCTCCTGAGTCTACCTCTCGTGTACATGATGTTGCTCGACTTTTTCTTCTGGTTGCCAGGGGTCATCACTCTCCCGCCCTACATCGGCATTGTCTCGCTCGTCCTCGCGACTCCTGTGCAGTTCATCCTCGGGTGGAGATTCTACAGAGGAATGTGGTCGGCGCTCCGCATGAAGACATTTTCGATGGACAGTCTCATCGCGATCGGCACGACGGTGGCCTATGTCTTCAGCGTCGTCAATCTGGGAATCTACGTCTGGATTACAGGATCGGTCATTGGTCTTCTCGGCGAGAAAATTCCGAATCTCTACTTCGAGACATCGGCTCTGCTCATCACGTTCGTGCTTCTGGGCAAGTGGCTGGAAGCCAAGGCGAAGGGCAAAACATCGCGTGCGATCGAGAAGCTCATGGGGCTCCAGGCGACAACGGCACACGTCATCCGTGATGGAAAAACCCTCGACGTTGCGATCAGTGACATTGCGATCGGCGAAACACTCCTCGTACGGCCAGGAGAAAAAATACCTCTCGATGGAATAGTGACGACTGGCTCCACACACGTCGATGAATCGATGATCACTGGAGAAAGCATGCCAGTATCGAAAGCTAAGGGAGACAAAGTCATCGGAGCCACACTGAATGGTCACGGCAGTATCGAACTGCGGGTCGAAAAAGTGGGAAACGATACGATGCTTGCGCAAATCATACGGCTCGTCGAAGAGGCCCAAGGCTCCAGAGCGCCTATCCAAAGTATCGCAGACCGCATCTCAGCGTGGTTCGTCCCTGCCGTGATCCTCGCGTCCATCGCTACCTTTCTCTTCTGGTTCTTCGTCATGGGTTCTGCTCTGAGCATCGCTCTCATGACAGCGACAGCCGTCATCGTCATCGCCTGTCCGTGTGCACTCGGCCTCGCGACACCAACAGCGATCATGGTGGGCACAGGGAGAGGTGCAGAACTCGGTGTCCTCATCAAAGGAGGTGAACCTCTCGAATCAGCTAGTTCAATCGATACCGTCGTCTTCGATAAAACGGGGACACTGACAGAAGGCAAGCCATCCGTGACAGATATTGTGAAGCTGAGCACGCAGAGTGACGAAGAGATTCTACGGATAGCAACAAGTCTCGAGCGTCAGTCCGAGCATCCGCTCGCGCTTGCCATCAGGAATGAAGCACAGAAGCGCAGTATCGAGAGTTCTCCTATCACACACTTCACAGTCAACGCAGGGAAAGGCGTCTCTGGATCGATCGACGGAACCGAGTACGCGATCGGTAATCGTGCACTCCTGAAAGATCGAGGAATCGCATTCACGGCGATAGAGCCAGTACTCGAGACGCTCGAAGCACAGGGGAAGACTGCCGTGATCCTTGTGGGCAAGAACGATGTCATCGGACTCATCGGTATCGCAGACGCCGTGAAACCAAGTGCAAAACAAGCGGTACAAGCGCTCCAGGCAATGGGCACCAAAGTCCTCATGATCACCGGTGATCACACACGGACGGCGGAGGCGATCGCAAGGACCCTCGGCATCACGAACGTACTCGCGAATGTGCTCCCCGGAGACAAAGCAGCGCGCATCAAAGAGCTTTTGAAAAACGGGAAGAAAGTCGCCATGGTCGGCGACGGCATCAACGATGCTCCAGCCCTTGCAGAAGCCACGATTGGCATCGCGATGGGTTCAGGAACGGATATCGCCATGGAAGCGGGAGGCATCGTCCTCATGAGGAGCGATCCGCTCGCGGTCGTCACAGCGCTGACGCTTGCACGTTCAACAATGCGCACAATCAAACAGAATCTCTTCTTCGCGCTCATCTACAACGTCATCGGCATCCCCATCGCCGCTCGCCTCCTCTACTCCTC
>CAZDQZ010000013.1:8593-11357 GCA_964507835.1 uncultured Candidatus Peribacteria bacterium
CTCTCGACCATCCACCGCTCCCTCGCAGAGATTAATACAGGGGAACTCGTCGGCGTCCTCTCTCCCGTCGGACAACTGAAAATCTTCCTCCGGATGCCAAAGGAAGGGCTCAGCTTCGCTGTCGCAGAAGGATCCTCGACGCTCGAGAATGGCGACATCCTCCTTGGATCGGATGAAGCCGCGATGATGCGCAGAGAAAAGCTCATCGCAGGAATCGGAAGCGAGCTCGTTGGCGCATTCGGACCCAAGAAAGTCCGTATCGTCGGAGTTTTACAGAAGACAGGAACCATCATGGACGACCTCCACATCGTGAATGACGCAACATTCGCAGAACTCGCAAGTGTCGGGCGTATGCAGATCGTCGATGATCTAGGACTCACGAAGATCTTCCTCTTCGTCGATGACACCCAGACACTGCCAAAAGCGATTCGAGAACCTCTACAGAATGCTCAACTCGAGACAGACGCAACCGGGCGAACATCGATTGCGATCGGTTCCAGAGAAGCACGCATGATGAAACGTCTCGGACTCATCAAGGGTGAGGGATCAACGGTCGATGGACTCTTCGGTGCCAATATTCGTGTTGAGAAGATCCTTCCTGCGACGAAGACCATGCTGGATGAGGTCCACATCATCCCTGCATCTCTGACACTCGTAGCGCCTGTTCTCTAAGGTATAGAAAACACATCCCCGAAGAAAAAATTGCCCTCTCGATTTTCTCTACTGATTCCTTGGAGAAAGGCTAGGGAGCCCTCTATGATGCCAAAACATGACTGCTCAGACGAGTCGAACTCTGGCACGCGCGCCGATACGCGCAATATTCAAAACGTACTTCCGTATTGCTCGTAGGTATCCAACGTCGGGCATACTGGTCTTTGTATGCTACGCAGGTGGAAGCATTCTGAGTGACATCGTCCTAGGACTGTACATCCGAGAGATCTTCGATGTGATCGCCGTATCCGCTCCAAGTCCAGAAACGTGGAGTGCATTACTGCGGATACTGCTCCATATCATCGGCGTTGTGCTTATGTACAACGTATTTTGGCGATCGGCAGATTTCTGCATGACCTACTTCCAAGCCAATTGTCTGCGAGATCTCATGGATCTCTCCATGACAAAATTATCGAAGCGTTCGTACAGTTTTTTCACTGGTCAATTCACGGGTGGTCTCGTCGCAAAAGTCAGGCGATTCGTCACTGGATTTGAAACTCTCCACGATAAGACTGTGTACGACTTTTGGCGGACAGGAGTAATTTTGGCGGGAATTTTCGTCGTGATTGTTGCTCAGATGCCTCTCCTGGCACTCTTCTTTGGCCTCTGGATCGTTGGATATCTCATGATCAGTGTTCTCTTCCTCCGCTATCGTCTGCGATTCGATTATATCTTGGCAGAAGCTGATTCTTCGGTCACTGCAAGTCTCTCGGACATCATCACCAATGTTCTCAATCTGAAAATTTTTACCTCAGAGCACCAAGAATTAGAAAAATTTTCCGGTGTCACACAACATGAATATACGGCGCGAAAGAACTCATGGGATAAAACAAATATTTTTCATGCTCTGCAGTCGATCTCTATGGGTATTCTCGAAATCGGTGGAATGTATATTGCACTACAAGCGTGGCAAGCTGGGCGTATCTCTGCTGGCACCATTGTCCTCGTACAATACTATTTCACATCCGTGATATTCCAAACGTGGAACATCGGTCGTGCGATGAGTGACAGCTTCAAAGCCCTCTCCAACGCAGAAGAATTCGTGAGAATTCTCGAGACTCCTCTCGAAGTAACAGATCCCATTAAGCCTGAAGTTTGTCGCATCCAGAAGGGCTCTATCAATCTACAGGCAATCGGGTTCAAGTACGGGGAAGGTAAACATGTCTTCGATCATTTCACTCTCAATATTCCTGCTGGTCAGCGTGTGGGCATCGTGGGGTTCTCCGGTGCCGGGAAATCGACTCTCTTCAAGCTGATCCTACGGTTTCTCGATGTCACGAACGGATCGATCACCGTCGATGGCCAAGATCTACGAAGCATCACCCAGGATGACCTCAGGAAGAACATCAGCTACGTCCCCCAGGAACCGATCCTCTTTCACAGGTCTCTGTACGAAAATATCGCCTACGGCAGGGCTGGAGCGACGGAAGCCGAGGTCATCGATTCCGCCAAGCGTGCGCACGCTCACGACTTCATCGCAGGGCTCCAGAAGGGCTACGACACACTCGTCGGTGAGCGTGGCATTAAATTGAGCGGTGGGGAAAGACAACGCGTCGCCCTCGCACGTGTGATCCTGAAGAATGCGCCGATCCTCCTCCTCGACGAAGCCACGAGCTCGCTCGATTCCGTGAGTGAGAAGTACATCCAGGAACAGTTACACGAAATCATGAAAGACCGTACGACACTCGCCATCGCCCACAGAATCTCCACGATCAAGCAGATGGACCGGATCATCGTGCTTGCAGACGGAAAGATCGTCGAAGATGGATCTCATGAGGAACTTCTTGAGAAGAATGGAACGTACGCCAATCTCTGGACGCACCAATCACAGGGATTCATTGTGGAGGAGGAAAAGGAAGGATAATGCGTGCGCCTCATCCGCGTACTTGCGCCACCGCAGGGGATTTGCGCCTCACCCCCTGCCCCTCTCCCTGAAGGGAGAGGGGAGCTTCGTTCAAATCATCATCGGAATATTTTCTCTCACTCCCTAGTTTTCTCTCTCCCCTTTTGGGAGAGAGATGTCACCGCAGTGACAGAGTGAGGTGACGGAGTA
>CAZDQZ010000013.1:11457-16040 GCA_964507835.1 uncultured Candidatus Peribacteria bacterium
TTGCTGAACTGTGGAGCTCTGCGTGCGCGCTTGAGACCCGGCTTCTTGCGCTCTTTGATGCGACTGTCGCGACGGAGGAAGCCTTCCTGCTTGAGAGCAGTACGATATGTAGGGTCAATCAAGATGAGTGCACGGCTGATACCGAGGCGCATCGCATCACTCTGGCCTGGCTTGCCACCACCAGAGAGTGTGACGTCGAGGTCGATCTTCTTCTGGAGGTCGAGCAGTGTGAGAGGAGCAATGGCGTTCTCGATGAGTGTCGAGTAGAAGTACTTCTTGATGTCCGCACCGTTCACGGTGACTTTCCCCTCACCCTCCTGGAAGACGCGTACTTTCGCAATGGCGTTCTTGCGCTTACCGAGGCCGTAGAAGAATGGTCGAGATGCAGACATGGTTTAGAGAGGAAAAGGAACTGGCTTCTGCGCATCGTGCTCGTGCGCAGGACCTGCGTAGACGTGGAGCTTCTTCAGGATGTGCTGACGGGAAGCGTTCTTCGGGATCATACCCTTGATGGCATGGACGAGGATTTTCGTCGGATCCTTACCCATCTGCTCTTTCATTGTCGTGGTGCGAAGGTGACCGAGCCAACCCGTGTGGCGGAAGTACTTCTTCTGTTCGAGCTTGGATCCAGAAACCTTCACTTTCTCCGCATTGATGATGATCACGTGGTTGCCCGACATCATGTGAGGGACGAATGATGCTGTGTGACGACCGCGGAGAACGTTCGCAATCTTCGTGGAGAGACGACCGAGGACCTGATCTGTCGCATCGACGATGTACCACTGTGGGTTAGCCTGTGCGGGAAAAGATGTTTTCATGGGATTACTTGGTAGATGGGGAGGCCTTCTTCTTTGGTTTCGCTACTTTTGGAGTCTTCACTACGGTTTCTTTGGAAGTCTCGACAATCGTTGGATCAACAGCGTCGATGAGGGAGATTTCACAGAACATCGCACCGTCACCTTCTCTTGCGCCAAGCGGAGTGATGCGCGTGAAGCCAGAACGTCGGTTCGCGTACCGATCGACGAGGACTTCAATCACTTTTCGGCAAGCATTGTCATCCAGAACCATCGTATTGATGCGACGGATCGCGAGATCCTTACGCTCAGACTTGCCGATCGTAATGATACGATCGACGATACCACGGACGACCTGCGCACGCTTCTTCGTCGTACGAACCCTCTCGTAGAGGAGGATGGATGTCGCCAAGTTCTTCAGGAGTGAACGAGCCTGGTCAGGCTTTCTGGCGAGCCGTTGAGAATGATTGCGATGACGCATGAGGGGGGCAGTGTAGAGGTATTACGGGAGATTTGCGAGGGGGAATGTGGGAGAGTGGCAATGTGCTCAAAGCTCATCGCTCAAAACTCAAAGCTTTTCGTTACGCATCTGTGAGCGTCAGGTTTCGAGTTGCGAGGGTCGCCTTCACCTCATCGAGAGCCTTCGTGCCGAATCCGCGGAAATTACTGAGCGTGGCTGGATTACACTTCACAAGTTGTTCGATGGAACCAACGCCAGCATTGATGAGGGAGTTGAGCGTGCGTGGCGAAAGGTTGAGGATCTCGATCGGCGTGTAGCTCTCTTTCACCGATGAGCGATCAGCCTCCGGTGCAGTCTGACTCACACGTGTGAAATCAGCCATGAATTCCTTCTCCACAGTCTCTTGATCGAGCGAGAAGAAATTGAAGTACTGTGACATGAGCTGGCTCGCGAAGCGAACAGCCTCATCAGCAGTGAGAGAACCGTTGGTGACGACCTCGAGAACCAACTTCTCCAAGTTCGTGCGCTGACCGACGCGAGTCGGCTCGACATCGAATTTCACGCGCTCTACAGGGGAGAAGATCGTATCGATGTGCACGAGGCCCGGCTCGTTGTGTTTCTTGTTGCGCTCGGAAGCTGGCTGGAAGCCGACACCCTTCTCGATCGTGAGATCCATCTTGATCGATGCACCCTTCTCGAGATGGAGAAGAGGAAGATCTGGATTCAAGATCTCTACATCGGAGCTGACTTTGATATCGCCGGCCGTGAGTGTCTTTGGACCCTTGCCTTCCAGTGTTGCGACCTCCATGTCCTTGTGGTGCTTCTTGAGCTTCACGCCCTTGATGTTGAGAGCGATATCCATGACGGACTCGCGGACACCCTTCACTGCTGTGTACTCATGATGAGCACCGGCAACGCGCAAAGAACTGATCGCAGTGCCAGGGAGACTGCCCATGAGCACGCGACGAAGCGTGTTGCCAAGCGTCACGCCGTAGCCTGGAGGGAGTGGCCCAACAGCAAAGACGACGTGCGTGCTATCGCCCTTCTTGACCTGAGTCTGCGTGACCTTGGGGAGGCCGATCTCTTCCTGAATAATGTGCATAAAGGAAATGGGGAGGAGCTGAGAACGAGGGAGAAGGACTATCGAGAGTAGAAACCGATGACTTTGCGCATGTCGACTGCTTTGTCGAAATGTTCCTCGAGGAGCGGTAACTCTTTCACCTCAAAGGAAATAGTGGATGGATCTGCCTTGATCCAGGATGGAGCGATGTATTTCTCATGCTGAGAAAGAATGCCCGGGAAGACGGGAGATGACTTCTTCTTCTCACGAACCTTGACGATGTCACCTGGCTTGATGCGGTACGACGCGATCGTCACACGAACGCCATTCACCGTGAAGATGCCATGAGAAACGAACTGACGTGCCTGAAGACGTGTCGATGCGAAGCCAGCACGGTACACAGCATTGTCGAGACGACGCTCGAGGAGCGAATGCATCATGCTATCGGTCTGACCTACAGCTTTACTTGCCTGTGCGAAAACAGCACGAAGTTGACGATCGTTGAGACCGTACATGTACGCGGCCTTCTGCTTCTCGAGCAACTGTTTACCATATTCGGAAATCTTCGCTTTTCCTGTACGAGCAGCGGCCTGCATGCCGGGAGCATACGGCTTCTTCTGGAGAATTTTGTCGTACTTATCGGATCCATAGATATTGAATCCTTGTCGTCGTACGCGCCGTGCTTTGGGTCCGGTATATCTCATGAGTCAGTAGAAGAGGAAGAATAAATTAGACGCGACGTGGCTTGGGGGCCCTGCAACCGCCGTGTGGAACGGATGTCCTGTCTGTAATGGAATCAAAGTTCACACCGACGACCTGGAGCCCGCGGATGGCTTGCTCACGACCCGGACCAATGCCACGCACTTCGATAGCGAGGGACTGGATACCGTAGGACTGCACCATCGACATCGCCTTCTCTGCCGCGACTTTCGCTGCGTACGGCGTCGCCTTGCGTGCACCCTTGAAACCAGACGAACCCGAGCTTGCCCATGCGAGGACTTTGCCATCGGGATCCGTGATGGAGACAATCGTATTGTTTTCGCCAGCGTAGATGCAGGCACGAGCCTTCAGCAGGCTACGCTTGCTCTTCTTCACTTTCTTCTTCGCAGTTGGCTCTGCAGTCGCTGTATCTGCATTGAGAATCTTGTCTGCTGCGGACGGTGCTTTTGGTTCTTTCTCGGCCATAGTGATCAATGAAGGATAGAAGGGGAAATGCGGAGGGAAAACGGATTAGGTCTTCGTCAGGGTCACGCGACCGGAGAGACCTGTCTTTCTCTTACCACGACGTGTGCGAGCATTGCGACGGGATGTCTGACCGCGAGACGGAAGCTTCTTCTTGTGACGGTACCCGCGCCATGTACCGATGTCCTGGAGGCGCTTCATGTCGAGGGATACTTTGCGTGTGAGGTCACCTTCTGTCGGGAGCTTCTCCACGAGAGAACGGAGGAGACCTTCCTGCGTCTCGGTGAGCTTCTCTGCCTTCGTATCTGGATCAACCTTCGCTTCCTTCAAAATCGTCTTCGCAAGAGGACGACCAATGCCCTTGATCGCCGTGAGAGCGATCGCGATGCGCTTGTGACCCGGTAGGACGACACCTGCGATACGAACCATAGGTAGAGAGAATGTAAAATGTAGAATGTAAAATGAATAATGAGGTCTTTATCCTTGACGTTGCTTGTGACGAGGATTCGTGCAGACGATGCGACGAACGCGCTTGCGCACAATGACGCGACAGTTCTTACAGCGAGGGCGGATGGAGGGGCGAACTTTCATGGGATATTACGCGGAGAGCGTGGGAGATGCAGGTGGTGGAGAGTCTGGAGCGAGTGGAGGTGGGACGGGAACGGCTTTCGGAGGATTGCCGGCAGGATCATCAGCGCGGAAGCGATAGACGATGCGTCCTTTCTCCAGGTCGTACGGAGTCATCTCGAGTCGGACTCTATCGCCAGGGAGAATCCTCACCTTATTCACTCTCATGCGACCAGCGAGGTGGCAGAGGAGTTGATGATCCTTGGCTTCCAGAGAGGTGATGCGGACTCGGAACGTCGTGTTGGGATAACATTCTTCCACGACGCCGATGAGTTCGATGACATCCTTAGACACAAGGTGTTACGGAGGTGAGAAATACCATACAAAAATGCATGGTGAGCCGAGAGATCCTACAGACCCACGGAAGCCAGAGCAAGACCCATAGAGAAGAAAACTCCTATGATTCGCAAAATGATGTTGCTAAAAATCAAAAATATTGTATTAAAAAAACATCGATTTT
>CAZDQZ010000013.1:16140-18820 GCA_964507835.1 uncultured Candidatus Peribacteria bacterium
TATGACCGTCACCGCATTCATCGACGCCGTACAGGCAATGAGCGCCTTCCTCCCCGTCCTCATCGAACGGCTGGTGACGATGGCAGGAACACTCACCGACGAACAACGGCAGTCGGCCATCGCAGAGCTAGAGCCAATGCACAAGAAGCTAGAAGCGCTCTACCAGACTCAAGAAGAGATCCTGGGGAACGCAGAGAAAGAGCTTGAGGAAATCCGCAAGAAAGACCTTCCCGCCGTTATGCACCTCATCGAGGAAGACGAACACAAGGACGCCGATACGATCTTCGCTACGCAGTTACAAGCGATCTAATCCCCTCCCACTCGCCTATACCCATACACATTATGGAACACACACACTTCTCCCCGCTCGGCATGGATCATGGTCACACTGACCGTGAGCATCGTACGCTTAGTTTCCGCGGACGTTTGTTAGGCGGAAGGCGCCAAGAAACAGGTGGAAAAGCAGAGGGACAAGCTGAAGTGAAGAAAGATAATGCTGAAAAGACAGAGAAAACAAAGCCAGAGCAAGTAAAAGACAAGAAGGACAATTTTGCAAAAAGAATCTCGGCGATGGAAGATCGATTACAGAAATTGTCAGAGGGAAAGGGTACAAAGGAAATCACTGACAAAGTAAAAAGATTGAAGGAAACAATGGAGAAATCTCTCGAGGACGTAGAAAGGGAAATTAAAGACGTGGAAGATTCAGTGACTGCACTCGTGCAAAAATTGGAGGAAGGATCAGAGAGCAAGAAATACAATGAACGACGGCAAAAAGTACTCCCTGAGTTAAGGAAACTAGCAAGTGCTCGAGAAACGACTCCTGACATCAAAAAGGTTGCAGATACATACATTGCATCCCTCAAAGATCCTGAAACTCGAACAATGACGAACGGAGCACAAATAACAGAAGCACTTGTTCAAAAACCACAAGATTTGAAAGATGCAGAGGAATTTGTGAAAAATCCAAAGGCTTTTGTAGAAAAACAAAAACAAAAGGAATCTTCGAACAAGAGCGATCAAACAGTCGATACCGCACGAGATGAAGCATTTACGAAAGGTCGTGAAGAGGCACGCAAGACATTTGAACAGAGAACCTTCGATGCCGTGCAAGGAGAGAATTGGAAGTTCATCAAAGAAGGGGAAGGGGCTCCCAAAGAAAAAGGATTTCCTACTCTCTACCGACAAGTCACCATCCAAGGAACAAAAGGAGAAGAGACCTATATGGTGTCGTACAATCCAAAGGAAGAGTCAAAAACAATAGGTGTTTATATTTACGACCCAAAGACATTAAAATGGGTAGCGCCAAACATAGAAACAGAAAAAGCAATTGTCGCAGTTGTCGGAACCACACAGGAACTCCAAAATACGTACACTGCAAAAAGGGCGGAGGCAGATGCTGATGGTACCTACGCTACTTCCCACGAGCAGAATGATCGTAACAGAGTTGTAGGAAACTACGTCCGATCAGGAACACGTGCAGATTTCAATCCTAAATCCGACGCATGGCAAGGAAATGAAGCGATTCAAAAAATAATAAGCGATGCTCTAGCAGTTGTAGATAGAAAAGAAGCACAAGAAATAGACGTCATCGCAGACCGCATAAATAATCTGACAAACGATATCGAAACAACGAAGGGCTCCCTCCCTGAGATCGAGAGTAGCATTGCTGAAATCAACAAACTCCTGAAGGTAGCGTCTCCAAGCACGTTGAAGGCTGTCGGAAGTTTCTCTGTCGATGGATTCGTAAAACCAAACCCGAACTCACCATACGACTACAAGTATGTAAGGGTTGCATACAAAGACGGTGCTCTTGTCATTGAAAAAGATGAGAAAAAATCAAACGAATATAATAACAAACTCACTACACTCTCATCAGCGAAATCGCGTCTTGATCAGGCGCTGAGCACCCATGACGAAGCAAAAATTCGATCAGCAGTACAGACGTTGAGTGACGTAGTGAAGAAAGCAGATCGAACAGTATTTACACAACTTGATCCATTTAATCTTCAGGGAACATATGCGAAAGGAGACAGCACTATTCGATTCTCCCTTCAGTACGAAAATGGTAAACTATCGATGTCCGAAGACACATTACAACCAGAACAACAAAAACAATTCCAAGCACTCTTGGCAGAAAGATTCGACGCGACCGTCACTGTTACGCTTGGAGAACAAAGAGACAGCTACATGATCACTGCTCCGTCACTAGATATTGAAAAGGTACGAACATATGCAGAGAAGCGAGGAATGAATCCTGAAGTCGCCGACGGAAAAGTAACTGTGACTGTCACAAAGTTTGATCCAAGACTCAAATTTACTGGCCCTGGATTCCGAGAAACGGACAAAGACGGCTTCCTGCGAGTGATAAATACTTGGCGGTCAAACGGTGATCGTCCAAGAGACATCGAACAATCAATCACAGATATCAATCGTTGTCTACCAAGTTTGACACAAGAAGCATACGATACTGCACAGAAAACAGTCCTCAAATATTCAACAGGCACCATCAGTTTTGTCGAAGGAAAATTTGTATTCATCCCAAAAGGCCAAAAAACAGAGAGTGTGGTAGAGACTAAGCCGAAGCCTGCTCCACAGGTTGATGCAAGCATCACAGCAGAGCCAAGTGTTGCCCCCGACCAACCAACAGAAGCTACCTCTGACAAGCCCACCGCAGAGAAGC
>CAZDQZ010000014.1:0-18496 GCA_964507835.1 uncultured Candidatus Peribacteria bacterium
CGCCAATGACCTCGTCCCGCTACGGCGGGACTCGGGCCTCCCGCACACCCCCACCATGTGGCGCGCCCAACCCTAGGATGCTGTTTCAAAATTCCTTGAGCTCTCAAAACAGTACTTCCTTCTCCACTGGGGTGGAGAAGGATTGAGGATGAGGACTCAGAGCGACGATTCCTGCCTGCCGGCAGGCAGGTTTTCTCCACTTTTTTAAGAAAAAAGTGTGAAAGAAAAACTGCATTCTATTATTTCCTTCTATCAGTTTTGCTACACTGACTCTCTCCATGCATCCCCTCGCTCATCGCATCTCTCAGGCAAATTCCCTCCTTGCTCCGTATGCGGTGCAACACGGAGGAGGGCTTCGACGAGAGCATGCAGAACAGGACGACGCGACACGGTTTCCGTTTCAGCGTGACAGAGATCGCATCATCCATACGCAGGCATTCCGTCGTCTCAAGCACAAGACGCAGGTCTTCGTCGCGGGGCATGGTGATCACTACCGCACGCGCATCACACATACACTCGAGGTCGCACAGATAAGCCGAGACATCGCCCGCACACTTAGGCTCAACGAAGATCTCGCAGAAGCCATCGCACTCGCACACGACCTCGGACACACGCCGTTTGGGCACGCGGGCGAAGACGCGATGAAGCAGTGCATGGAATCCTTTGGGAAGAGCTTCGAGCACAATATGCAATCTCTTCGGATCGTGACACTGTTGGAAGATCGATGTCATCAGTACCCAGGGCTCAATCTCAGCCGAGAAATTTTGGAAGGACTCCAGAAACATCGCACACCACATGACATACCGACAGAGAGCGCACTCCCCCGCTCGCCATCACTCGAGGCGCAGATCGTCAATCTTGCGGATGAAATTGCCTACACCGCGCACGATACCGATGATGGTCTCCGCGCCGAACAATTCTCCGTGCGCGACATCGCGCGGACACATCTTGGTTCTTTAGCTTCGGTAAAAGCAAAAACGAATGGCACGGAAATCAGAGGAGCATTAGTTGATCTGCTTGTGACAGATCTCTATGCAGAGACCGAGCGACGCGTTGCAGAGATGAATATTCATTCACTCGATGATGTGTATTCTGCGAGCGAGTCGATTGTGTCTTACTCCAGTGCAATGACAGATCATCTGGCAGAACTTCGACAATTTTTATGGAATCGTCTCTACAAAAGTCCGGCAGTGCTTCGCCAAGCGAATCGTGGGAAAAAAATACTTCGCGTCCTTTTCACGCACTATGTGCATCATCCCAATCTCAAGATCAAGGCACTCATGAAGACATCGCATACATCCCTTGAAGATGCGGTGAAAGACTACATCGCAGGGATGACGGATCCCTTCGCGATAGGGGTGTATGAGGGCCTTATATCTTCGGCAAATACTTCAGCGGATCCACGAGCACGCCGTTGATGCGCACCGCGAAGTGTAGGTGTGGGCCCGTCGAGTACAGACCCGTCCCTTCTTCCCCCGGCACACCACCCGTTTCACCGATGTCATCTCCTGTCTTCACGGTATCACCGTCGCTGACGAGTGCCTTACTGATGTGTCCGTAGATGGTTTGCATCCCGTCGGCATGTTCGATGGTGATATAGCTATAGCCAAGGCCATTGAGTGCAACTTTGAGCACGGTGCCGTCGGCTGGGGATTGGATCACCGTGCCCTTCGGGGTTGGGATGTCGATGGCGTGATGTGCGAAACCGAAGTGCTTCACGTATCCAGCATCATCAAAGTGTGCGGAGATCCCGCGCCGTGGTGAGATCGGCCAGAGGAGCTTCGTGCTACTCACGATGTTGCGGAGCGTGAAGGCACTGCCCTCCGCATCCCAAAGTTGCTGGAGGGAGAGGAGGAGTAATTTTTCCGAGGTCGTGCGTTCACGGATGATGGCGAGGAGCGTCATGCGCGCAGAGTTCATTTGCTCGATGGCATCGGGATTTTTCTCCCGTAGTGCTTGCTCCTCGAGCACGCTAACTTGGTAGCGCAAAATTTCTTCGCGTCGCTCCAGAACCGCTTGTTTGACCCGTTCTCTGTCGATGTCCTTCGTAGTGTCGACGATGGATTGCGTCGTACCACCTTCGCCACTCTGTACGACCGATGCGAAGGGGCTATGAATCGTGATGACACCACTCCACAGGAGAAGAACGACGACGAGGAACGTGAGGAGGATCGCCGGTCGCGGGAGGTGAATCCGAATCTCCATTACGGAAAGAAGCATACTGCGTCAGACAATCGAAGCCAAACTTTCTCTTCGTCATGCATGATTTTTTTGGAGAATTGACGAGAGTAAGATCTATGTTCTTTATTTATATTATTAGACAATATTTATATAGAATAATCAATCATTCTCACCAGAAAAAATGGCATATTTATGCTATAATTCTTAGATTTGAAAACTAACACCCATTCACATAAGGCTTTTCGATTTCTCGCGGGCATTCTGCTTGTTGCCATCGTTCTGTATCCTCATCCGCCATACGTAGCGTACGCGTCGCCACTCAAAAGTCCGACACTCATCGTCAATACAGAGGCATTTCAGTTGATCGATACGGGTAATGGAACTGATCCTATTGCACTCCGCTTCGGTGAATCAGCAAACTTTATTCAGTATATCGGCGGAGTCTTCCGGTTCAGCGCAGGAATCAATGTTCCAGGCACTATTTCCGGCTCTCGACTCGGTCTGTATAACAGCACGATCACCAATACTGGCGCGCTCTACGTTGCGCAGTATGCATCGGCAACCGGTGCGATGATCCGTACACTCACATCTGCAGCACGACCCGTGTTGGCACTCGATAGCAAAGGCAGTACAGCAGAGGCGTCCCATCTTGTCTTTGGATATCTTGGTTCCTTCGATACGAACTTATTTAGGAGTGCACTTGCAACTCTCCGTACGAATGGAAGTTTTATCGTGCGCGATACAATTTCCGGCTCGACAATCAATGCACACACTCTCCTTACAGGCGCGACAATTCAGGGCTTTGGGCTCTACAACTGTAATGGTACAGCGAATAAGCTCACCTACAACTCCACCACCAAGAAGTTCCTCTGTGAAGCAGACCAGACGGGAGGTGTTGGTGGTTCTCCTGAAGTCGGCACTGCTTCCTTCTCGGGTGCAACGCTTCGTTTAGGTGATCCCAGGTATGTCAAGAAAGCAGGTGATACCATGACAGGAGCGCTTGCGATTCAGAATGGCAACACACATTCTGCGACATCGACGCCACTCTTAAACGTACGAGGAACGATGTCGGGCAGGGGGATCTACGTGACGGGAACGGGAGGTGCGCATACCCCACTCCTCGCTACCGATCTCCGTTTTGGCTCTCTTCTTATCGGGACTGGATCTTTGAAGAGTGGTTCTGGTTCTATGTTCCCACAGCTCTTTATCCAAGGGAGATTGCCGTCTTCCGCTCGTGCATCTGTGACATCGTCTGCCGGTACGCGGATCATCATCCGCGGGAAGTATGCATACATCGCAGGGTCCACGACGTTTGGGGTCTACGATGTGTCTAATCCGCTCTATCCAGCATTCGTTGGATCCGTGACGATACCATCTTCGACGAATGACATGGCCATCGAAGGAAAGTATGCATACATTGCGAGCGAAGCATTTAATAAAAATGCATTGAGTATTATTGATCTTTCGAATCCTGCTTCTCCCAAGCTGATCCGATCGTACGATATGTCAGTCTTCTCCAATAATCCTTTCTTCGGTCGTTCGATCGCGGTGCAAGGGAGATATGCATACATCACTGGATATACTGATGGGATCGTGTATCGACTCTATACATTTGATATTTCGGATCCGAACAATGCATTCGAAACGACGAGCGTTGCCATTAGTTCGGATACTGATCGCATCCAGATTGCAGGTCGGTATCTGTATCTCCCACGCAAGACGACAGGCGTTCTTGCGCTCTATGATTTGCAGAATCCAGCTGTCCCTGCCTTGGTGACGACAGCATCTGTGGGCACATCACCCAGGTCAGTAGTCGTGCAGGATAAGTATGCGTACGTCAGTAATGGCTCGGATGCGACAGTGTCGGTCGTTGATATTTCTACGCCATCGTCTCCGCTGACCGTTGGTACGGTCACGGTCGGTACTACTCCGAAGGATATGGTCATCATGGGTCGTTTACTCTACGTGCTGAATACTGGTACGACGACTGTGTCTGTTGTCGATGTGTCCAATCCTCGCAGTCCAAAGGTGACAGGAACATTTACGGTGCCGTCGTCACCGAGCTCGATCGATGTCGTTGGTCGATATGCGTACGTCACGACGAATGCCTCTATTTCTGTCTACGATCTGGGTGGTGCGTACATTCAGCAACTTGAAGTGGGTGGTATCGATACAGCGAACGCTCTTATTCGTGGCGATATCAATGTTGTTGGTTCTACACGCATCAGTGGAGGAGCGACGATTGCTCACGGACTTGATGTCACTGGCCCTACAACCGTGTACGGTGGTACGGGTGCATCGGCTCTCTTCGTCGGCTCGACCAACCGTGCTGGTGTGGTAATCGAAGCTCGTGGTACGCCGTCGGCAGATGCTCAGCACCTCGTGTTTGGTTACCAAGGAACATTCGATACTGACCTCTTCCGTAGCACCACGAATACGCTCAAAACGTCAGGGAATTTCTTTGCTCTTGGTACGATCTCTGGTTCCGCCCTGCATGCGACCAGTCGTCTCACGAGCTCTGGTGTACTTTCGGTCCATCCTGCAGGAAAAGCTGAGCCAGTACTTTTCGCGAGTGGTAGCCAAAAAGTCGGTATCAATACAGGGTCTCCGCACTCATCGCTCACATCGAGTGGTACGTTCGCAACTTCCGTGCGCCTTGTCACGGCAACCGGTTCCATCACCGAAGGCGATCAAATAATTTTCGCCTCAGGCTCATCGATGATCACTCTCACTCTCCCCACTGCCGTTGGTATTGCAGGTCGTCAGTACACCATTAAGAAGACGAGTGTGACCCTCGATGGCAATATTCGTCGAGTGATTGTGAATACGACGAGTAGCCAAACCATTGATAGGATCTCTCGATGGATTCTCATGAATAGAGGACAGCAGGTGACGGTTGTCAGCGATGGATCAAACTGGCAGGTGGTCGATAGTGCCAGCTACGGACTCAATGGAGGATACATGACGATGGGCGCGACGATGAACCAGTGGTATGGAGCGCCAGCGGATGCTACTGCGTTGACGACAGCTGTCCTTACGACAACCGCGACGATTCGCGTTCTTCCATTCCTTGCGCAGAAAGTGATGACCATCAACGGCATGTCGGTGTCGGTACAAACAACGGCTGCATCTGCGCAGGTGCGATTGGGGTTGTATCGAGATTCCGGAGGCGGGTACCCGCAAGAATTAGTGGTCGATGCTGGAACCGTTGCAACCACGACAACAGGTCATCGTACGATTTGTCCCAGTGGCTGTACGACCACTGGAGACGGCACATTACCAGTGACGATTCAGCCTGGATTGTATTGGATCGCTATCAACAACAACTCCATCGCTCATACACTCCGTGGGTATGCGGTAGCGAACTTGAACCCTGTGAACGGATTTCCAACTGCATATACGACACTCCGTAACGTTGGTTGGCAGGTCTCTAGTACGTATACCAATCTCCCAACACCATTCCCTTCCGGGGCGACTGCTACCACCGCAGTGCCACTCCCTGCCGTGACGATGCGTATCCAAGAGTGATAGATGTGGTATGCTCATCGACATGCATCGATGGTCTTCCTGGATACAAACACGCTGGTTTCCACTCGTCTTGTTCATGATCCTGAGCTTCGTGCTCTACGGCAATTCGCTCGTCGGGGAATTTGTGTACGATGATGCATTCTTCTATAAGAATGGTTCTCTGCGACTATGGTCACATTTCCCGTACGTTTTTCTGGAGCCCGCACTGAAGTCACTCGGAAATTACGCTCCCTATCGTCCTATTACTTTTGCGACGTTCGCTCTGAATTTTTTACTCACGGGAGAATCGCCGTTCTGGTTTCATCTCGTGAATGTGGTGCTCAACGGGCTTGGATGCTGGTTGCTGTATCGCGTTATTGATCGCCTGTTTGGCGAGCGTGCTCTCGCGTGGTTTTGCGCGTTCTGCTTCGCGTTCTTCCCCATCCATACCGAGTCCATCGCGTATATCAAGGCGAGGGATGAGTTATTGGTTGCATGTTTCGGCTTGAGTGCGTGGTTGGCTTTCCTTCGTGCGACAGAATCTTCTACACATCGTACTCTATGGTCGGTCGTGGCGGGGGCACTTTCCTTGATGTCTTTCTGTAGCAAGGAAACATCACTCGTTTTTCCAGGCGTCTTCGGTGGCTCCCTTCTTCTGCTCCAAGGCTTTCGCGCTACGATACGTGCTTGGACACCTCTTCTCTTTCAAATGCTGGCGATCGCTACTTTTATTGCAGTGCGCGCAGTAGCCTTGCATGGCCAAGGATTGCCGGATGGTGAAATCCTCTACTTCGGTCAAAATCCTCTCGGCTACATGACGTATGCGTACGTCCCGTGGACGGCGTTTCAATTATTGTTCATTGCCATCATGATGACGTACGTTCCGTGGAATCTCTCGGCAACCTATGGCTTTGCCCATGTGCCATTGATTACGAGTCCGTTTCAATCATGGATGGCGATAGCGGGAGTAGTGACACTCATTCTCTTCTGTTCTGTTTTTCTGTGGCCAAGACTCCGTCGCTCCCCCATCGGCGTGGGCGTTTTCATGTTTTTCGTTCTGTACTTTCCGTTCTCGAAGATTCCGTTCTACAAGTCGATTGATTTCTTTGCAGAGCGGTGGCTGTATGCGCCCTCGGCTGGCCTTGCGATGATTGCAGGCTATATTCTGTGGAGTATCGGGAAGCGCTGGAAGCCTCTTACACCCATTCTCTGTACAGCGATTGCTGTTGCGTACGCGATCATCATCATCCCACGAAATACCATTTGGTGGAATGAAACGCGACTTGGAGAAAGTATGGTCAAAGATGCACCTCAGAGTGTTATTTCCTATGTTTTTCTAGGTAATAATCGTTTGCAGTATGGTCGATTGCAGGAGGCGACGATGCTCGTGACCAAAGGTCTTGCGATCAGTCGTGATCACATCCCCATTCATCACATAGCCGCAGCAACGGCAATGGGCGCCAACGAGCTAGAGGTCGCCGAACGTGCTACGAGCGAAGCAGAGAGATTGGGTGGTGATGAATTGGCGAATGTCATCTTGCGTTCCACGCTCCTTGCGAAGCAACATCGCTACCAAGATAGCCTGGATCATCTGCAGAAAAGTAGATGGTTCGATGTGACTGAGTATCGTACACGGATGCTCCTCGCTCTCAATTTGTGGATGCTTGGGCGCAGAGAGGAGGCAAGAGAGTTTTTTGATTGGGATAAAAATCTTCCCGTACAACATATGACTGATGAACAGAAAATTACTATGTTCGAAACATACTGATGTCTGTTGCTCCTCCGACACGTGGGTTTGGATTCCTTGAGTCGTGGCTTGCGCACAAGAGGGCCGAGATCGCTCGACGGCTGATTCCCTGTTCTTTGCGTTCGGGCGTCATTCTCGATATCGGCTGTGGGGTTCCTGCCTCTTTTTTGCAGACTACGACGTTTCATCGAAAGATCGGCGTCGATATTCGAGGACAGAGAGGGGTCGATCCCACAACTGCAATCGAGCATGTCGTTTGGGATGTGCGTCGTACAGAGCCTTTGCCCTTTGACGATGATTCGATTGATGTGATTACGCTCCTTGCCATGATCGAGCATATTCCTCTTGCAGTCATGCATCATTTTTTCTCTAACCTTCATCGCATTCTACGACCAGGCGGAGTCATCATCATCACGACACCACGATTTGGTACAGGGATTCTCCTGCGCGTGATGTCATTCTTGCGCTTGGTGAGCCCCATTGAAATCGATGATCATCAGCAATTACTGCGTCCAAGTACATTACTCTCACTCCTCGTGAGAGCGGGATTTTCTCCGAAGAGAATGTCGAAAGGGTTTTTTGAATGGAGATGCAATCTCTGGGTCACAGCGTATAAATACGCTTGTGGGACAAAAGAAAAATAGTATTATGGTGGTTAACCTGTATGGCTCGCCTCGCTCCTGTTCTCATCTCAGCGTTTCTAGGATTTCTGATAGGAGTGTCTAGCATTTTCCCTTTCGCTCGATCGATTGGTGCAAAATTATTGAATGGAGAGCGCTGTGCCTCTTATTATTTGTTGAATCGATATATTCAATGTGAGCCTGAAGGGAATATTTTGAAGAAAAAAGAATTATCCGTATTGAAAGATACGCTCAAACAACATATTTTTGCGCTGATTGGTCAAGGAAAGGTGAGTCATGTTTCTGTGTATCTTCGCGATTTGGAATTTGGCCCTTGGATGGGTATCAATGAGGATGAAACATATTCTGCTGCAAGTTTGCTCAAAGTAGTGGTGATGTTGACTCTTCTGCGTCAAGAGGAGCTCTTTCCAGGGATCTTGCAACAGAAAATCGAGGTGACACCGGAGAATATTTCCCCCTACGTCCAAGACTTTATGCCCGAACGAAGTATTCGTTCAGGGGAAATATATTCTGTCGATGAACTGCTAGAGTATATGATCGTGTATTCAGATAACGATGCAACGAATGTTATCCATAATTTTTTGAAGAGTCGGAGTATGGATGTGGACTTGTTTCAAAGTACATTAGAGGAGTTAGGCTTCATCGGGCAGTATAAAAAGAATGATAATTTAACCGTGAAACAAAGTGCGTCACTGTTCCGACTACTCTACAACAGCTCATTCCTGAATAAGTCGCTCAGCATGAAGGCACTCGATTTGCTGTCTCGGACGACATTTCAAGAGGGTATTCGTGCAGGCGTCTCAGATCATATCGTTGTTGCGACGAAATTTGGAGAACGCATTACTGAAGATGGGGAACGACAAATACACGATTGCGGGATTGTCTATACCGACAGTAGTCCATATTTGCTGTGTATCATGACGAGAGGTCTGGATCCAAAAATTCTTGCTGAGGTCATCGCAGAGATTTCAAGCCGAGTGTATGAAGAGATCGATCAGCGGAATCGAGAAAGTGAAGTGATATTTCGTACCACAAAAAAAGCCTCTCCATGAGAGAGGCTTTTTAGCGTCAATATATTAGGATCATGGCGTTGTTGTTTCGAAGTTGAGGTTCAGGTAGCCGACTTCAGCGAAGTTTCCACTTTCAGAAGCCAACTTGATATAGACAGTAATGTATCCCTTAGGAGTCCATGTACCTACCGCTTCTGGTCCCGTGATGTTTGCGGTAGCGAATGTGGTGCTCGTAATACCCGCAGCACCTGTGAGTGCGCGCTCTGTGCCACCCGTGTCACGGATACGCATGGTGACGTGGTTTTTCGTTGGATCATTATCGTTTGTGCGGTACCTGAGCTGGATTGGCTTGATCGGATCCCATGTGCTGAAGTTGTCAGGGAGGCGGACGCGTGCAGAGATCCAGTAGTCTTGGATGCCTGCTTGCGTCGTCTTCCAGTGGTAGAAGTTTTCATTGAGGGAGATGCTACCAGATGCAGAGAGCTGACCGACGGTCGTCGTACCAGAGCCGAAATAGATGGCGTTGGGGTACGTTGGGTGGAGAGAGAGAAGTCCACCGGAGCTATTACCGACGGTCGTCGTGATCGTCGTACATTCGAATTTATTCGTTGCACTGTTCCACTGGAGAGATTGGTTGGCGCCGTTACAAGATCCAAGACCGAAGCCTGCGATCGTCGCACCAGTCAAGTGACCTTCCAGCGCGACCGTACCGGAGGCGGAGAGTGTGCCACCGATCGTAGCGTTGTTATCGACTCTCAAGGCTGAGCCGGAGATCGTGCCGAGGACACTGATACCCTTACTGAACTGGAAGACTTGTCTAACGTTGAGGAACTTGAGAGTCTGTGCACCGGATGTGTTACCGAAGGAGAGGATGCTGTCTGCTGCAGGGTTCTTCACACTGAGGTAGAGACCTGTCGCCGTGCGGATCGCACCAGTGACGCTGAGAGGACCAGCACCTTGGATGTCGACTCCACCTCCACTGATGCGGAGCGAGGAACCGGAGATGGAGGACTTTACGATGAGTGCACCCGTCATAGTGTCACCACTCTTCTTGACGTAGCGGAGATCGCTGATGGTGAGAACGTTACCCGAGCTGAAGCCACTGGAGCTGTCGATACCACACTCAAATTTCCCTGTTCCACTGTTGTAGACCAATTTTTGACCTGCGCCGTTACAGGAACCGAGTCCGAATCCTGCGATCGTCGCACCCGTCAAGAGACCTTCGACGGAGACAGTACCGGAGGCGGAAAGCGTGCCACGGACTTGCGCAGAGTTACTGATAAAGAGCGTGTTGCCGGAGAGGACGGTCTTCGCCGTGATGCTACTCATGCCTGTGATGGCACCGGTAGCCGTGAGTGTTCCACCGACAGTTGCATTGCGATCGACGTTGAGCGAGGAACCGGAGATCGTTCCAAGCACACTGATGGAGTGTGAGAATTGGAAGACCTGCCTCGTATAGAGGAATTGGATGGTCTTCGTCGATGCACCGAATCGCAGTTCGATGTTTGCCGTTCCATTACCAGAGTCGATCTGCTGGAACGCTTCCGTGTTGACCAGGAGCGTTGGGCTCCAGGAGGAAGCGGCACTGACACCGGTCGGCGTGATGCCGAGGGCGAGAGCCATCATGAGCAACACACTCGTGAGAGTGCGCAGAGTCCTCCGACGGAGAACAGAAGTGTGGGAGAGTTGTACCATATTTGTTTTGGGTAATCACATCATTGTACCAGATTTCCCCTTTCTATGCTCATGAGTAGTATAGACTTATCTATAAAATATGTTGTAATTACTTATGAAGTATTTTGGGCTTTGAGACGCTCTGCAGTCATTTTTCCATTGCTGACTGTGGGTGCGCGATTGAGTTAGGATGCTATCACTGTCACTCGGCGTCCTTCCTCTATATAGAGAACGACAATTTTCTCCCACTTTTTCTTGATCGTTCATCTCCGTGGTGACCACACGTGAGTGCTCGCAATATTTGTTGTGCCGGCACATCTCTTCACTGGTCATTTGCGACGTTCATTGCATGCGAATTTTTTAGGCATGCCATCGTTGAACACGCTCATGGACGGCGCATGGATAGTCGTTCATCTCGAGATTATTCTCCGAGCGTGATGTAGTTCAGTTTCAGGCTACTGATCTGTGCTTCGAAGTTGTCCTTCGCGAATCCGCGGATGCGCACCATCATGTCCTGGCCAGCCGTCCATGTCGGCACACCCGTGAACTCGATCTCGGACGTCGTCCAGTTTGTATCCGCGAGATCCGTGACAGCACCCGAGAGCGTGATCGGCACACCGCTCGTGTCGTAGATTTGGACATCGATCTTATTGTTGAGCGCACTGGCGGACGTTGTGCGATACGTGAAGCTGATTGGGTTCTCGGTCGTCGTTTGTAGCCAGCGGACGAAGGATGGCGAGAGAGGGATGTGCACGAGGAGGTCGTAGTCCTGGAGTGTGCTCTGTGTACTCGACCAGCGGTAGTAGTTCCTGAGATTGATGTCGTCGTGGAGGAGTGTGAGCTGACCGACGTTGTTCGTTCCATCCGCCTGGAAACTGACCTTGTCGAACGCAGGGTTGAACTTCAGTGAGACGGTGTGTTCGCGCGTATCACTGTTCATGATTCTGCGATCGGCGATGCTACTGATGGCTCCAGCAGATGTGGTGACTTCTGCCACAGGGATGTACGTCTCGTCACCGGGGAATCCTGACGAGTTCTTCGTGAGTCCGCCGGAACCGAAGAACACGTAGTTCGTGACACTCGGGTTCATCGCGATCGATGCACCACCGAAGTTGACGACAGTATTATGGAGGCGGTAACTACCACCCGCGACGAGGAGGCTCAAGCCTCCACCATCCGTTGCACGGAGGACATCGACGGAGGATCCGAGTGATGTGATATCGATACCGTTCACGAGGCCGACGGTCAGGTTACCTTGGATGATGAGGTCATCGTTGAAGACGAATGCGCTTTGGCCGATGTCATACGTGAGCGTCTTACTCAGTGTGTCACCGAACTTCAGTGTCACGGCACTTGCTTCCGTATTGTCGGCGTCGAGGACGAACGTGCTCTCATTTGTGCCTCCGGGGATGACGCTCTTTTGGAACTTGCCACCAGGGCCCAGGATCGCGAGTGCTCCACTACCCGTACCGATTTCACGCTGGTCGATCATATCGGCATTGAGAGCGAACGGTACCGAGAGGATGCCGGAGCGATCGATGGTTGTTTCCGTTGGGTCGGAATCGAGGAGTTCGTAGGCCGTGTCTGCGGATGCCTGTGGTTTTACTTCTACTTGTAGGTAGAGACTGAGGAGAGTGGCAGCCGGGAGTGTCGAGAAGTCTGGGAGAGACGTCGAGCTTCCCATCTCCACAGAGAAGTATCCGCTTGCATTCGGTGTGACGGTTTGGACTTCCTGCCAGCCTGCATAGTTTGGTGCGGATGCATTGATGGATCCTCCAGCACCCGTATCTGATGCGACATAGTCTGTATCTGTCCAGTAGCTGAAGCGCACCGATACAGCAGTCGTCACAGGATTGCCTGCGCTATCGAGAAGTCTTCCATTGTATGCGTGTGTGGATGGTGCAGTTTGCGTCGCATGTGCAGTGCCGATCCATTGACTGCTTGTCCCCGCCATCATCGTGATCGTAAGGAGGAGTGCGATGAGGACATGGATGATGCGTGTTGTCGCGGTCTTCTTTCTACGGAAGTAGCACCAGATCTTTCGTACGCCATCGAGGAGTGCGGGGACGCCGAGTATCAGGAGTGCGATGAGGAGGATGAGCCAGAGTGACGATGGTGCGCTCACCGTGCTTCCTGCAGGATGAACGGTTGTTCTGCAGAGCGGATCGACAGCATCGAAGAATCGGATGGCCACGGGTTGTACGTTCGTGATGACATTCTTGACGGCAGGAGTGAAGATGTCACCGAGCTCACGCGTGATGTTCGGTGCAGTGCTTGGAGCTGGGTGGAGTATCGGTGTTGTTCCTCCGTCGGCGGATGCACTGGAGCTGACTGAGCTATCGGAGGACACCGAGGAACTCGTGCTACTGCTGATCGATGAAGCGCTCGATACCGACGAGAGTGATGAAGCAGACGATGACGACTCCGGACGCGGTCGACGATTTTGTGCTGGTCTGCCACCGGATTCTCCACCACCACCCGTCGTCCCTTCTGCCGGACCACCAGCGGAACTATTCGTATGGGCGGTGACTTTCTGTAGTTGGTACGATGTGCTGGCGAGTGGTTGTTCGTGCCACGTGAGTGAGTTATCTTCGACAGAATAACTCGTGCCCACTCCTCCACCGAGAGTCGCGTCATTGGGGACATTTGTCTGGAGCTGGTACGACGTGCTCCCCGCGCCAGATACTGGCGACGTCCATAGCACCGCGCTCGCACTGAGTGCGAGGAGCAGACTGCCGATGCGGATGGAGAGGAGACGCATGGTTATGACGTCAATCCGGGAGTAGGCAAAAAGTAGGGATCATCAAAATCCTCCGAGCTCTGTGTGCCTGCTTGTTGAGCGGGTGACGGAGCGACGGAGTTCAGTGAGAGATCGGATTCGGTGTGGATGTCATCCGTGGTGAACGTTCGCTTCTCGATGTGCGCTTTCGTTTCGCCGAAGAACAGTTTGTGTCGTGTGATGATTCTTCCGACGGTCGACGCAGAGAGCGTGATGCCGTGCTGTGTCTGGAGGAGCACAGCAATCGATTCTTTGCCGAGCTTTGGTTCTGCTTGGCGAATGCTTCGGATGATGTCGATCGTTGTTGGATCTATGTCGGACTGACGAACGTTGATCGGTCGCCTCGAGCCGTCTTCGAGCGTGGAGAGATCCGTTGCGACGAAGCGATCCGCCCAACGCAGAAACGTCGACCGAGAGATGCCGAAGTGTCGGCAGGTGAGACTGACGTTGTCATCGTGCTCGCGCGCGTATAGAAACCACCGGAGACGTTGAATGGCATCCGTCGAGAGCTCTAGATCCTGAGCGGATCTGAGGAGACGTCGTACGTCCTGCAGGCGGATAGTCTCATGAAGCATTGTTTTTTGTTTTGGTTTTTTGTTTCATGAAGTGTTATTTTTTTCACTTCATTGCAATATTGTAGCATATCTTAGATTATTCTGCAAGGATTTGCAGCGCATCAAACTGAACTTTTCTCATGCTGAGAGCCAAAGCGCATCTCTTGCCTTTCAGAAGCTTCTGTATGACATCTATGCGACCTTTTGCTGAAGAACTGCGCATTTTTGAGCTTTACGCATTTTTTGCGATCGGTGATTGCTTGTTATGAGTATGATATTTTGGCTTCCAAAAGCTCTAAAGTCTGCTTGTATTCTTCATCATCGTCCTGTGTAGCATCTATATGATATTATACTATTAATTCATTATGTCAAATACTCTTTCGCACACTCTCTGCCTGTGCTCATTCCTTCAGAACTTATCATTGCTGATTCTCAGTCGCATGGATTCTATTCACACGACGAAGCATATTGTGTTCAAGATTCGGAATCACAGTGTATCGAAGGTATCTGAACGTTTGTTCATCGCAGGCGATGCGCGTACGAATTCTTCAGCGGGTGTACCGTAGGTATGTGAGCGTTTCTCCGTCCGTCCTGCAGTGTTGTATTACACATGTCAGTCAGTGTTCTTACCGAGCGTGATCGTACTGAAATCTGTCGAGTCCCTGTCGTGTATGCATGTGATCTTTCGGCTTCGGTAAGGGCTGTATTTATTCTGAGGCTCACGGAGTACGATCGCAAAGTTTCTGAATGTCGTCGTAGAGTTGATCTGTTCATCATCGATGCTCTCAGGGGTCGTGAGGGACAGTTTTATTTTCATCCACACGGCTGTACCGGATCTCTCTGAACTTTTGCTATCAATGAGGGCTCCAGCTGGACGCACATGTTGGAACTGTGGTTCAAGCGCTTCGTTCATGATCTGTTTTGAGGGAAGCGAAATGGAACGAGGGACATGAGATTATTCTGTATCAATGAACTGCACTCCGTGTTCGTATGTGTCTGAACTTTGCTCTTTGAATGAATCGATCCTGATCAGACAGACTGGCCGATCGATGATTCTACGAACGCACAATCGATGGTCATTCCATTCGTTGTTGTTGATACTGTTTTCCGTGCTCTCGGAGATTCGGCAGTGTGCATCCGTATGTATGTGAACTTTTCGCATGAGTTCTGCGAGCGAGGCATTGTGCTTTCCCAGGAATGCAGAGTGAGGTGAAATGAAGCGTGCAAGTATACTTATATACTCTATTCATTTATTTGCAAATGACGTGCATGCTCCCGAGATGTAATCAATGAAATGGCTACCATAAGCCATTTTTCTTGTTTTCATTCTACATCTATTGTCATCGATGGGGCGGTGTATCGGATGTAGCTGATCTTTTGTTGGCGGACAGGGTTGATTTCTATCGTGCTCTTCGTACATGCGTGGAGGACAATTTTTTTGAGCCCTTCTGTAAGCGATGAGAGTGCATTCCGTCTGATGCGTGTACGATTGTGTCGATTCTCTCTGATCTTTCATTGCACGGTAAATACCGTGCTGATACCCTTCTCCTACTTACCCACAACTTTTCATGAAGCTCATCGCATCATTTCGTCTGTCCGTCGTTACCTGTTGCCTCGTTGCGTTCGTGCCAAGTGTGTCGTATGCAGCCGCGGGTCAGTTCACCGATCTCCCGAAGGATAGCCCCATCCTCCCCGCTGCGGAGTACATGGTGGAGAAAGGCATGATGCAGTCTGCACCCCTCTTCAAACCTAATGACAAAGTGACACGTGCGCAGGCCACGAAAGTATTGGTCGCTGCACTCGTGAAGCCTGACGAACTACAGAAGATTACATCGTCATCGTTCACCGATGTCCCTGCAGGGCAGTGGTTCACGTCGTACGCGGAAGCAGCACGACTCATGGGCATCGTCGACAGTGTGCCAGCATTCAATCCGAACAAAGTCGTGACGAAGGCCGCATTCCTGAAGATGCTCCTCACGAGCCGGAAGCTCGACTACAAGGGCACGCTCGCAGATCTGAAGTCCCCACTTGCCTCCGATGTTCGCGATCCCGCCGATTGGTCCTACCCGATCATCCGCTACGCATTTGCCGTTTCGACCATCGATGCGAAGAAGGATGGTTCACTCCAGCCAGGCGCAGAGCTCACGCGTGGAGAGATGGCACTCATTTACTACAGACTCGATAAGTTCCTCGCTGGTCAACGGACGCAGGCCCTCCTCTCCGAGACGGAGACGGAGGTGAGTAACACGCTCCAGATGCTCACTGATAAAAACATCGAGCAAGCGGAGTGGGCGGTCGCTCGTTCTGTCCTCTCTGCACGTGGTGCACTCATCTCTCGTCCAACAGAACCTCTCGTCAAGGCAGCTGTGAAAGTTGCCGAAGGATTCCAGTCGCTCGTCATCGGGTACAAGGCGGGTGTAGCGGGCGATCTCGATGGTGCCATTACTGCCGCCAAGAATGCATATACTCTCGCAGACAAGGCGAAGGCATTCAGCCCTGGGCTCTCGTCTCTCACCGCGCAGATGCAGACCATTGCGAAGAATATGGCAGAGGAAGCTCGCAAGGCGAAGACTCAGCCAGCTCCTGCTCCGGCACCAAAGAAGTAAGTATTCGGCGATGATCGTTGAGATTTTCTTGTAGAGACGCGCGATTCGCGCGTCTCTACTTTTGTACATTTACTCTTCACTTAGCCATCGTCTGGTCGAGAAAATCCGAGTAGTGCTCCATCAATTCTTTCAAGTCTTTAGAGATGGGGAGTATCATAGTATCGATTAGCCGTATCGGCATGATCTTGCTCGATGTACTGGTGAAGAATGCACCGTCGAATGACGGAAGATCCTGAGGTCGGATGTCTCGTTCTTCGACGGTGAAGCCATTATTTTTAGCGACTGTGAGTACATGTTTCATCGTGACGCCTTCCAGAATTTTTTCGATCGGAGCACTGATGATGGTGCGGTCTTTGATGCAGAAGAAGTTTGTTCTGGTTCCTTCCGTGATATTCCCGTGATGATCGATGAGAAGGGCATCGTAGGCTCCTTCTGCTTTCGCTTTCCTGTACGCGACGTAGCTACCGAGCATACTCAGCGTCTTCGCATCGGGGAACGATCGTTCGTAGCGGACAGTGATCGCGGTGACACCATCGCGGTAGAGCTTCTTGTCGGGGAAGAGTGGTGCGAGGGGGAGGATGAAGAGTGTTGCGTCGTGCGGTTCTCTACCACCAACGAGGAGTATTTTGAGATTGAGTGCATCACTCGCGCATTCGTTGATGAGTGCCATGATCCACTGTTTGATATCTGTCGATGTGAACGCGTGCACAAGGCCGATGACGCGAGCAGATGTTTCGAGACGTGCGAGATGATCATCGATGAAGAGTGGTGTACCGCGGACGACGCGGATATTTTCGTAGACACCGAATCCATAGGCGAATTCGATGTGCGTGACAGGCATCACTGCATCAGCGAGAGGAATGATCGTGCCGTTCTTGGAGCAGAGAGGGAACATGAGTCTGCAGTATATAGTACGTAGTATGTAGTATTTTTTGAAAGATGGTGATGAGAAAAATTCTTGATGGGGAGCGGGATGCTTCCCGCGGTCGATCATTGTTGCTGTGATTGTCAAACGCACGAAGCATCGTGCTCCCAGTAAAAATGTTCCTTGAGTTTTCTCATGCGCACTCGTACGATTCTCTCCGTCCTCCCCCACACACTCATGAAATATCATTCCTACACAGCAGAATTCTTCGGCACATTTCTTCTCGCGCTCATCGTACGACTGGCAGTGAGTAGTAGCTTGCCTGTGGCTACACCCGTGATCGCCGGTATGACGCTCGGTCTCCTCGTCTACGCTGTCGGTACCGTGAGCGGTGCACACGTCAATCCTGCAGTGACTATTGGGCTTGCTATCGTCCGCAAAATCAAACCGAAGGATGCCGTGATTTATGTCGCCCTTCAGTGTCTCGGTGGTGTCATAGCAGGTTTTGTTGGGACAGCCCTTCTCGGTGGTTCCGTCGTGAACTTCGATGCGGGGACATCGATCATGCCTGCATTCTTCGAGGCGATCGGTGCATTCATCCTCGTCCTCGGTGTATCGTCTGTCGTCTTTCAGAAGGCATTGGCGCCCGTGTCCGGTCTCACGATCGGTACTGCGCTTGCACTCGGTGCACTCACGGCATCAGTCGGCAGTGCAGGCATTCTCAATCCTGCTGTCGCACTCGCCCTGAATGCCTATTCTCCTCTCTATCTCCTTGGTCCGATCGTCGGTGGCATCATTTCCGCGCTTGGGTACAAGGCACTCACAAAGGCATAGATCATTGCTTGAGATATCTCCACGAAGCGAAAGGGACGACCTTCAACCGTTGTTTGTGGCAGGCGCTGTAGGGATCGAACCTACGACCTTCGGTTTTG
>CAZDQZ010000015.1:0-14623 GCA_964507835.1 uncultured Candidatus Peribacteria bacterium
AAGCCTACAGAACCATGCGCCGGGTGCATACGAACTCGCCAAGGAAGCGGTGAAGCGATGGCCAAACGACAGTACCGCGCTCGCGCTTGCAGGGAAGACTGCCCTCGCCTCTGGCTTACCGAACGATGCGAAGAAGTACGTCGATGCTTCCCTCGCCATCGATCCGCAAAATGCAGAAGCGCTGAAGGTGCAGGGGGAACTACGCAAATAATATGAAGACAATTGTTGCCATCGGCGGTGGAAGTATCAGGAACAAAAGTACTCTAGCTATCGACAGAGAGATTATCCGCCTCTCAGGTAAAAAGAGACCTACACTACTCTTTGTCGCAACAGCAATGTCCGACTCAGAGAAGTACTGGTATCACATTCAGCGCTACTTCGGTGATTCCTTGGGTTGCACAACAGATGTTCTCTTTTTACTGAAAGAAAAGCTGACGAGGAGCGACATCGCACAGAAAATCCTCTCCGCAGACATCATCTACGTTGGTGGAGGAAATACACTCATGATGATGAGAGTATGGCGACGCCTCGGTCTCGATCGACTCTTGAAACAAGCATATGAGAAAGGAATCGTACTCTCCGGCATCAGTGCAGGATCGATCTGCTGGTTTGACTCTGGGCATAGCGACTCACTTTCATTCACCAATCCGAAGAGATGGCACTATATCAATGTCCGAGGACTGGGGCTGATCAAAGGAATTCATTGCCCACACTACAATAGTAAAACTCTCAACATCACTCGAAAAAAAGATTTTCAGACAATGATGATGAAAACGAGGAAAATAGGAATCGCAATCGATGACAACTGTGCACTAGAAGTTGTCGATGATACGTACAGAATTATCGCATCCAAGTCGTACGCGAACGCATATCGCGTATACAAAAAAGAAGGAAAAATTGTGCAGGAGAAAATTGAGAAGTGTGAAGAGTGGAGACCGATGAGGGAGTTGTACAAGACTAAGTAGAGACGCGCGAATCGCGCGTCTCTACAAAAACCATCGAACGTCCTCATCCCCTCTTCTCGTTCAGCGTACAGCCCTCACTCTGTCGCTGCGGCGACATCTCTCTCCATCGATATGGAGAGAGAAATGTCCGTAATCAGTGAAACTTTAGGCCCCCTCCTCTCCAGATCGCTGGAGAGGAGGTAGGGAGGTGAGGGCTGTAATGCGCTGCAATACATCCGGCAATCTTTGAAGAATCTCCTCATTTTTGAAACGAATGACTTTATAATCATGATCGCCAATAACTTCCGTCCGCAAACTATCCCGCTCTTGCTTATCATCATGTATTCCACCATCCACCTCAATAATTAATCGGTGTTCCACACAAAGAAAATCTGCGATGAAAATATTGATGTTTGCCTGTCTTCGCCATTTCATTCCTTGTAATTTTCGATTGCGTAAGGCTTCCCATAAATTAGACTCGGCAGGTGTCTGCTTTTTGCGCAAAATTCTCTTCAGTTGCAGTTTGCGAAAATCATAGCGAGATTTGGGATTGTCCATGCTTATAATTTAACAGATCCCTCTCCTGCATAGGGAGAGGGGGCAGGGGGGGGGAGGACCACAAGACACGACCAAGAAAATAGGCACTCCTACGAAAAAATGCTGAAGACTTGGCGCATCACAATTCGCCTCTTTCAGACATGATGAAGCGCCCTTTTTACAACATCAGCAACTGTTTTTGCGGTAATATTTTTTCTCATGCAATAACTCGAATCCAACCAAAACATTAGCTTCTTCGCTCCCTTACTAGCGTTACAAGAGCAGCAGCAAAGTGCGATGTTATCGATCGTAACGATACGTGCATCATTAATAATGTGCTCCCAAGTCGGCATCAATTTTCGAGATATATTCTTTTTGCCGAAAGAAACGTTGCAGTAAATGCATTGCACATCCCTCTTTCTCACTTCTTGCTCTAGCCAATCTGGAATTTTCCATTTATTCACGTATCGATTCTAAAACACAATCAGATGAAAACAAGCACCAATTAAAAAATGTGTGAAGTCCGGCTCCGCCGTGCCACCTCACCCCCGTCCCCTCTCCCGCGTCTCGGGAGAGGGGTGACTCAAGTTATAAAGAAATCAAAGTTTGGATATCGCTTGCGCAGCAAAAATGTGTGAAGTCCGGCTCCGCCGGACTGGAGCACCTCCTCTTTGGGGTGAGCCCACGAGAGGGGCGAAGCCCCTTTCGTGAACAAAACAAAAAAGCCGTTGCCGGCCTTTTTGTATTTGTGTTCGCCTCCTGGGCTATCAATGAATGAAATGGTGATAACTTTCACTGAGCCTCGTAGCGGAGGGTGCACGTGGGAGAGGAGTCCCGAACTTTCTGCCTTGCTTAGGTCTCTTGTTTCTCCTCGTGACCAAACGAAGTCCCCGGACCGGTTCGCTGTGCGGTGCTAAAAGCTCCGAAGGAACACTGGGGAGTAAGGGGTCGCACCCCCAGAGTCTCTCTCGTTTCTAGGGGCGACATTGCAGAGCAGAGAGGATGGTGGTCGCTTTGATAGTGTCTTTCGTGGCGGTCACTATCCTCTCTACGGATGAGTATTTGGTATGTAGTATTTTGTATCCTGATTAGATACTAGATACTGGATACTCTTCTCGATGATGGTAAGGATCAGATCTCTCAGGTCTCTTTTTGTGTGGATGCGGGGCGTCCCCCGCTGTGTGTGTTTGTATGATGTGTGTATTCTTGTGTGTTGTGATTCCTTTGTTTTGAAGAAATCATGTCATCATAGTCGCTTTAAATATTTATGCAAATAGTTAGGGTTGAATAAATGTGAATTTATGTCATAAAATTTTTTCAAAACAGCACGAAGTCACGTACGAAATACAGTGAATATCTGTATAGTACGCGGGTGCCCACTCCGCTCCGACTCCTCCGCGTCACGATCATCGCCTTCGTCGGGCTCCTCCTCGCTGTCCTCACGTTCAGCGTATCGCTGTGGATCACCGAACACCCAGCGTTACTCGCATCCTCACTCCCAATCGACGCAACGATCTTCTATCTACGCACGAATGATCGAGCGACACTGATGCGATGGGTAGACAGAATGCCCACACTGGAGAAACCCGTGCCGATGTTTACAGACGGTACACGCTACGAATTTGCTCTTCTCGATACGCTTCCGGAGCCTGCATGGGTGCTATCAATCTACCGAGGAAAGATCCAAGGAGAAGAAGTACTGTCATCGAGCGAGACCGCACGTCTCCTCCTCCACTCATCGAATCGAGAACATGGTCCCCTGTCACAATCCCCACTCTTACGACGCTTTGCCACCGATGAGAGCGCCAGTATCGCCTGGATCGACACAGTGAAGATGTCTCGGACAGGAACACAGAAGCACGCTGTTCTTGAGTCTCTTCTCCTCGGAGCACCACACATCCTTCTCATCAATCCAACCCAGGATCATGGTTCGATCGTTCTTGAAGGGGTTCGTTTGCCACGTAGCTTACAGCGGGGAACGGTCACGATTGCTCCCATCAAGGGTGGTATCCATCTCTCTGTCTACAATCTCTCTACCGTGATCACGACGTGGCTCACGGCCCTCACACACCTCGACCCCCATCTCTCCGAAGGAATGCACGGCATCATCGCCGGCATCAGTGATCAGTGGAATATCGATGCGTCCGTCGAACCTATCATCGAAAGAATCGCATCTCTACCACTCTCGATGAGCCTGAAGCGCGATCCCAAAACGACACGGTGGCACATCACTCTCCGTGGCACGATACCGATGAGCAGTGATCGGACAGCACTGCTTCGCGCTCTGAAAGAACGGGGAGGGAAAGGGAGTACTAGAACAACTATACTCGATACCAAAACGACTCTCCGCGATGTCATCGATGAAACAGTTGTCGAAGATTCAAAAGCGGAGAATACATGGTCCATATGGGCACTAAAGGGTTCACCAGAGCTCTGGATCGCTCTCAAGGGCTCCTCATTCGTACTGTCGACGGACGAGAGCGCTCTCCCCTCACCCGACAAACCGACAGTAGCGCCAGAGACAAAGGCGTCATTCCTCTCCGGAGTGATGAGTACGTCGGTGCTCGGATCGACCATCACAACACTCCTTCCTTTTATGGACGATGATATCCAGGCCCTCAAGCGCGCAGGTCTCCTCACGGAGACACCTCTCATGTTCACGGTAGAACCGATGAATGACGTCGTCGTGATTCGATGGGAAAAAGTATCGGAACCGAGTACGCCCGCAACCATGAATAGTGATACTGCAAAGAAGTCCTAGAAAATTGCCTCATTCCACGCTACTCTGCCGTCACTATGGATTTCCTCAAGCCAGCCAAATACTTTTTCGTTCTCTCGACTGTTGCAACATTCGTGAGTATCGGTCTGCTCTTCTACCCGGGCCCTGTCCTCTCGATCGAGTTCACCGGAGGAACGCGTATCGAGCTTGGCATCGCTCAAGGGAAAACACAGGAGAATCTGATGGAAGCGCTCAAAACCTTCAAAGGAACAGAGCTCTCTCCTCAGGTCAACAAAATGCAGAATGGTAACTACCTCGTACGCATCAAGACGATCGATGACGCGACGCACAAAGCTCTCCTCACCCATCTGCAATCATCACTGGGCACTGTGCAAGAATCGCAGTACACGACGATTGGTCCTACGGTTGGTCAAACACTGAAGATTCGTGCCTTCTACGCCATCATCGCAGCATCCATCGGGATCATCGTCTATCTCGCTTTCGCATTCCGTAAAATTCCTCGTCGCTACAGCCCATGGAAATTTGGTGTCGTGGCCGTCGCTACCCTCCTCCACGACGTCATGGTGACCGTCGGCGTCATGGTGATCATCAGTCACTATTCGAGCTTCGAAGTCGATACCCTCTTCGTCACCGCTCTCCTCACGATCCTCGGCTACTCGGTGAATGACACGATCATCGTCTTCGACCGCATCCGCGATAACCTCTTCCTCGAAGAGAGGAAAGAAGGCTTCGCGATCACGGCGAACAAATCAGTAAATCAGACGTGGAAGCGCTCCTGCTACACCAGTGGATCAACGCTCATCATGCTCTGTTCCCTCTTCTTCTTCGGCAGTATCTCCATTCAGTGGTTCGTGCTGACACTCATCATCGGTATCACGCTCGGTACGTACTCATCGATCTTCGTCGCCACACCACTCCTCGTGTTCTGGAACGAAAAGAAGAAACTGTACTAAAGTATGCCCTCGACCATCGCTGTCTGCGGGTCGAAAATCATCGCTCTGCGGGTCGAAGACCCGCTCTCATGATTTACAACTTGTGACTTGTGACTGATACCTTCCGAACTTCCGCACTTTCCACTTCCGCACTTCCTCACTTTTTCTATGGACTACAAAACTGACAAGAAGAAAGATGCGCACGTCATCGTCACGGTGACTGTTGATGTGACGGAAAAGGCATCCGCCGAAAGCAAGGCACTCGCAGAGATCGCAAAGCACGTGCACATCAAGGGCTTCCGTGAAGGAAAAGCACCTGCGAACCTCGTTCGCGAGCGCGTCACGGACGAACAGTTGCTCGAGGAAACCGTACGCCAACTCCTCCCATCGATGATCAAAGAAGCGCTCGCGAAGAGTGAAGCAAAGCCGATCCTGCGTCCGACGATCAATGTGACGAAGAATGATCCTCTCACGATTGCAATTACCTTCGTCGAACGCCCGACGGTCACGATCAAGAAGCCCGATAGCATCACGGTCGAGAAGAAGCCCGTCGACACCCTCCCCGCATCCGAGGTCGAAGCCTTCATCAAGAAACTCCTCGCACAGGACCGCACGGAGACTCCCGTCGAACGAGGGGCAACGAAGGGTGACCTTGTGCGAATGGCACTGAAGACAACAGAAAAAGATGGCAAGGCTGTCCCCGAGCTCACGGTCGGGAACTACAGCATCACACTCGGTAGTGAAGAACTGATTCCTGAGCTCGAAACGCACATCACAGGTATGAAGAAAGATGACATCAAGAAGGCTGACATTTCATTTGGCAAAGAGCACGACATTCACTCCCTGCGAGGCAAGAAGCTCACTGTAGAAATCACGGCAAAGTCTGTCGCAGAACTCACGTACCCGGAGCTCACAGCGGAGTACCTGAAATCGAAACTGCAGACGGAGAAGACGCCGGAGCAGTTCCGCAGTGACGTCAAAGACATGTTGCTCGCACAGAAGAAGGATGCCGAGATGAAGCGCAGAGAAGAAGAGCTCTACGAAAAAGTGAAGTCTGCAACCTCGGTGACACTCCCTGAAGAGCTCATCGATGCAGAAGCCCAGGACATCCTCCGCGATTTCGTCGAGCGTCTGAAGGAACAGGGAGCGACACTCGATCAGTGGATGGAACAACAGAAGAAAGAGCCCCAGAAGCTACTCGACGAGATGCGGGACATCGCGAAGAATCGAGCGACCCTGCGCCTCGGGATGCAGGAGCTCGCGAAAGCTCTGAAAGTCGAACCGACAGATGATGATATGAAAGCCCAGATCGATGCACTGAAAGCTGAGGCGAAGAAGTCTGAGCGCACGCTCGACACCGATGAGCTCACACCGGGAGGCTCGATCTACGAGAGTGTGAAGTTCGATGCGACGATGCGATTATTGGTCGAAAAGATGATCGCCTAACATTCGTATGTCGAATGTCGTAGTTCGTATGTCGAATACCTTCAAATAGAATCATATTGTTTGATCGCAGAGACACGATATACGACATACGAAACGATATACGCCTATCGCACCCAATACATCTTCAGTCTCCGCTCCGGATTGCCTCCTTTGACCATTTTGCAATTCTCACGGTGCACGGTGATCACCGCACTCCTCGTCACCACACCGATGAGCTTCTCGGACGCATGTTTCTTCGCATCGGGGGAGCAACATTTGGCATAACGGTGCGGAAGTGTCAGGGGGCTCCCGTCGATCGCCACCTCCGTTCCAGGCGGTACGAATGCGGATGATGTTTTCTTTTTCTTCGCGTTCTGTAGCTTCGAAGGAACCTCCGGCAGTGCTAGATGACGGAGAATTGACGACGTTCGCACCGACCCCATCCCCGCCTTCACGAGGAGGTCTTCACGCTCACGTGTCGAGAGTGCCTGTCCGTCGAATGATGCCAGCTGGGACAGATCGGCATCCAGACGAGGGAGTCTGCGCTGTCGTAGCTCCGTATTGACGATGTCGCGTCCACGCGCGAGGAACTGCGAACGATTGTGTGCGAAGAAGTACGCCTTTAGCTTCGATCGTGCCGATGCGGTGACGAGCTGTTCAAGCCACTGCAGAGCCGGGCGTGGCTCCTTGTGCGTCTGCACTTCGACGACATCGCCATTCTCCAGTTCATAGGAAATCGGCACGATGCTTCCGTTCACACGTGCCGACTTGAACTTGAGACCGAGATCCGTGTGCACATGGAAGGCAAAATCGAGCGGAGTTCCACCATTGGGGAGCTCGACGATATCTCCGCGGGGTGTCAGCACGTAGATATGATCCACGACGGAGTGCTGAGAAGCGATGTCCTGACTGTCGCTGGCATTGGGGCGACGGGACATTTCCTGGAGAGCGAGAGATTGGTGGAGCCCACTATTCTTCTTACCGATATGTTTGTAGAGCCAATGAGCAGCAACTCCGTACTCCGCTTCCTGATGCATATCATGTGTGCGAATCTGCACTTCCACCATCGCATCCTTTGGAGCATGTGGAAGCCCAATGAGACATGTATGGAGACTCTGGTACCCGTTGGGCTTGGGGAAAGAAATGTAATCCTTGAAGCGATGAGAAATAGGTGTGCCGAGACGGTGGATCAGTCCGAGAGTCTGGTAACAATCTTGTGCCTTTGGAACGATGACACGAATGGCGAAGAGATCGGTAATTTTCTCGAGCGATGTCACACTTTTCGTCTGCATCTTTTGGAAGATGCTGTACGGTTGTTTCTCACGCGCCATGACATCGGCTTCTATCCCCTGTTCCTTGAGGAAGCTACGAATAGCAGATGACGTCTGTTGGAGAAATGAGCCGTGATCTGTATGAATGGTCGCCAATTGTCGACTAATGTTCTGCGCATCACTCGGGTAACACTCCGGGAAGGCCGTTCGCTCCAGACGATACTTCAGAGCGTAGATACCCAGCCTAGCCGCCACTGGAGCAAAGAGCTGGAGCGCCTGCCGACAGAGTCTCATGCGATATGCAGACTCGATCGAATCGAATTCCTGGAGAAACGTACACGCATCCGAAAGCGCGATAAGGAGAATGCGCACGTCATCGGAGACCGAGACAAGCATAATGCGGAGATCTTCGACAGACTTCCTCCAGTCGGCAGTGTAGAGGTGTGAGAGGAGGTGTACCCGGCTGACAATATCCCGTACATCCTTCCCAAATTCATGAGACAGATCCTGCAGTGTCACACCATCAATACGGAGAGCGTACTGGAGGATGCAAGCAACAATCGCAGACTCGTCATGACAAAACTCAGCGAGAAACTCGGCAGAGCGCACCGCATGCTCAAAGAGCGTGAGATGAGAAATGGGCTTGAGTGTGCGGTCACCGTAAATCTGCTCTGCGTACCGCATCGCAGACTCGAGCGTCTTCCCCTTCCGTAGAGACGGAACGAGGGTCCTGAGCCTCTGCACTGCAGACGACGGAGTGAGCACGTCCGAACTCATACGTAGAAGACTATCATAGAATGAAGAAATACTCACGAAAATAGGCTCACGATCGTACGTAATCTCGTATGGAACGAGTGCCTGGAAGCTTTCTCCTTGACTATGATACAAAGTACACCTAAGATATCCGCACGTCCGAAGACCGGAGGTAGTAGGCCCCAGGCTTACGGTAAACCCTCCCGAGGAATACAGCAGCGCTCATCCGGCTCCGGCTTGGTGAATCGTGCCGTGTTCCTCGCTGGTCTCCCGGGCGGAGACCATTTTTTTTATCTGGTCACTCCGTCTCCCACCCCACGAACATGGCTCTCTCCCGCGCTCAGAAAGAACAACAGGTGAAAGTTCTCACCGAGAAGATGAAGAATGCGTCCTCGGTCATCCTCACACACTACTTGGGTCTCTCCGTCTCCGATATCACGAAGCTTCGTCTGAGCCTGCGGAAAGAGAACGCCGAAATGAAGGTCGCGAAGAAAACGCTCATCCAGCTCGCTACGAAAGAGTCGAACAATCCAGAATTCAGCGATGCGGACCTCCCAAAGGATATCGCCTGCATCTTCAGCTTCGGTGAGCCAACATCTGGTGCATCGATCGCATTCAAATTTGCAAAAGATCATCCACAGATTCAGCTCGTGGGTGGCATCTTCGATGGCAAAGTGTTGACTGCCAATGAAGCAAACGCACTCGCAGTCATCCCATCGAAGCTCCAGCTCCTCGGCATGTTCATGTCGATGTGCAACGCACCTCTCACGCAATTCGCTTCTGCAATTGGCAGTCCTCTCACTGGCTTCGCTCGTGCTCTCAGCGAGATTGCCAAGAAGAAAGAATCTGAGGCTCCTGCTACAGAAGCTCCTGCCGTTGCTGTCGCTACCCCTGAACCTCCTACTGCTCCCACAACTCCAACCGTAGCGTAAGTATTCATTATCAATTATTCATTTTTCATTTTTTTTCTTTCCCCCCTATACCATGTCCGATTCCCTCACACTCACGAAGGAGGAACAGGCTGTCATCGACGCTCTCGAAAAGCTCAATGTCATCCAGCTCAACAACGTCGTGAAATTCATGGAGAAGCAATACGGCATCTCCGCTGCTGCTCCAGTTGCTGCTGCTGCCGCTCCTGCAGCCGGTGCTGCTCCAGCTGAAGAGAAGTCCAGCTACGACGTCGAGCTCACCGATGGTGGCGCTCAGAAGATCGCCGTCATCAAGGTCGTCCGCGAGATCACACAGCTTGGTCTCGGTGAGGCCAAGGACCTAGTCGAGAAGGCTCCAGGTATGATCAAGAAGGGTGTCGACAAGAAGACAGCCGACGACATCAAGAAGAAGGTCGAGGCAGCTGGAGGAAAGGTCACGTTGAAGTAAGGTAGAAAAGTATTAAAGGGCAGAAATGGCAGAAAGGTAACTCTAAGAACCTTCCTGCCTTTTCTGCCATTCCTGCCTTCTGTTTGAAAGTACCTCATCACAGATCTACACTCTTATCATATGCACTTCCTCTCCTCCTACCCCTTCCTCATTCCACTCCTCGTCGGTCTCCTTGCAGAGGTGCTGAAGATCGTCTCGGAAGGGATCGAACAAGGGAAATGGCGTGATGGACTCTTCCGACCGGGAGGCATGCCGAGTAGTCACTCTGCGTTCGTCATGTCTCTCCTCATCGTCGTCGGAGTGAAGTCCGGACTCGATTCCAGCATCTTTGCCATCGCCTTCACGCTCGCCTGCCTCACGTGGTACGACGCCGTGAGCTCCAGACACGCCATCGGTGAACAGGCGAAGATTCTCAATCGATTACAGAAGTGGACGCGATTACCCGAGAGACTGGGGCACTCGCTCCTTGAAGTAATTATTGGTGCGATGTTCGGAGGGTTGATGACGGCTGTCTTTCTGTTATTAGGGCCAGCGCTTGCCTAGCTTCTTCTAGCGTCATACCTAACCTCTGAATAGTCGAATCAGGTACCCCAGTGTTTGCAAAAGAAGAGACGCTGACAAACAAGCTCCATTCTTTAGAATCAAATTCATTAATATACATAGAATCACAGGTGAAATAATGAATGAAAGATTAGTGAAATTTTCTACACTGTCAATTATTCTTAACAAAATCATTGCGCTATCAATGAAGCAAGCCTACAATAGATATGCAAACGCCTTCGGTATCTACGTGTCGCGGAGTCATCCGAAAGTACGAGAAGAGAAGGAAGGTTGCAGATTTACTTCCTTTTTTTCTCTCTTTTTTATGGCTGATCAGCAGCTAGCTTGCCGCGATTGCGGTGCCCAGTTTACCTTCACCGAGGGTGAACAGGCTTTCTATCAGGAGCGCGGTCTCGCAGCTCCGCAGCGGTGTAAAGACTGTCGCGACAAGCGCAAGCAAGAGCGCTTCAGTCAGCGTCAGATGTTCCCCGCAACTTGCGCCAAGTGTGGCTCGTCTTGCGAGGTCCCATTCAAGCCTCGTCCAGAGTCTGAGGGTGGTCGTCCCGTCCTCTGTCTCAACTGCTTCAAGGCAGAGAAGGATGGCGGTCAGGGCTAATCCCCATACGCTACGAACAAGCCGAGGTATCCCCTCGGCTTTTTTTGTATCGAGAAAGAATTTGAGGGTATGATGGACACACTCCCCCTCTCCACTATGACATTCGACGACTTCCGAACGCTCTGCTTCAACCGACGGAGTATTCGCTACTTCTCCGACAAGAAGACGATTGATCGACCAACGATCGAGAAGCTCCTCAACACCGCAAGGCTCTCCCCAAGTGTCGAGAACATCCAACCGTGGCAGTTCCACGTCATTACGAACGCAGATCTCAAGAAGAAGATCATGGAATACTCATGCTACGGAAATTTTGTTGCCGGTGCTGCAGTGTTCATCGTCGTCACGTGCAATAAAGCATCGAAGAGCCTGTCACGAGAACCCATCTGGAACCCGAAGGAAATGGAGTACTCCTGTGCAGGCGCCATGCATGCACTCATGCTCGCGGCGACGAGTCTCGGCATCGGTAGCTGTTGGGTCTCTCTGCACCATGGACCATCCCACAATGCTCTCCACCTCAAAGACAATCAAACCGTCATCGGTGGCATCATGCTTGGATACTTGAAAGAAGGAGAAAGTCTGCCGAGTGGCGAGCACGACCGTCATCCCATCTCCAACATGGTGATATTCCACGAGTAAACAAGCTCACGTGCGCTTCTTCGTATGGAGGGCAACACCCGGAAGGTCACAGACGACCGTCGGGACAGCGATGCGATGTGTGATCGTCTCTCCGTGGACATACTGCTCAATACTCGTGAAGCTATCCATGTACATACGATGCATGCTGTCATCAGCGTAGAAAGCGATGTGAGGTGTGACGATGACACCGGGATGCTCGATGAGCTCCTTATTCCAGGCGAAATCTTTCTCATGTTCGAGGACATCGAGGAGAGCGCGCGCGACAGTGCCAGATTGGAGCCCACGGAGAAGAGCTTCGGAATCGATAAGCTCTCCACGGGCGGTATTGACGATGATGGCCCCCTTCTTCATGAGGGCAATCGTCTGATCATTGATCATGTGCTTCGTCTCCTTGAGCGCCGGAACATGAAGGGAGAGGATATCGCTCTCGTGGAGAGCAGTCGCTAAATCGACATACCGCACATCGTAGAGTTTCTCGAGCTCCAGCACGCGACACTTGTCGACGGCGAGGATGCGCATATCGAACCCATGGGCAATTTTGGCCGTATTCATGCCAATTTTGCCAGTCCCGATGATGCCGATTGTTTTTCCTTTGAGAGCCATGCCCCGTAGACCGTGATAGTCGAAATTACCTGTCTCCACTTTGCGGTCAGCATCAGAAATGTGACGCAGAGCTGTGAGTAATAGCGCGAAGACATGTTCAGCGATGACGTGTGAGCCGTAATCGGGAACATTACACACCACGATGCCCCGCTTGTTACACGCTTCCATGTCGATGTGATTGAAACCAACCGACCTCGTACAGAGCATCTTAAGCTTCGGGAGTGCGGAGAGGACCTCCGCCGTAAAACGCGAGTAGATGAAGCAACAGATGACTTCAACATCATGACAGAAATCGATGAGCGCCTTTCCGTCGAGGACACCCTCGTGGATCACGGCAGACGGGAACGCTTTCTCGATGAGGGGGCGATCCTGTGAATCAACTTCAAGAAAAAGTGGTGATAGCATGACACGATACTACTCCGAACCGAGACCGAAGTGGAAGCAAGGCGAGTATAGAGACGGAGCACATCCAAACAGTGACGATTGCATGAAAGATCGGTAGTATCTCTGCAATGTCATTTCAAGTACGACGTGTCCGCGGAGAAGAAGAGCCTAGTCGCCTGCGCAAGATCGCACGCATTGCTCTCCCGCTGACGAAAATCTTTCTCCAGCTCCGGCATCATCTGCATTCGATGCAAGGAGCATCTCCGGAAGCTATCGTCATCGATAAGAAACGAAAGCGATCGGTCACGATCCTCCTGGCAGGACTCTTCATCGTCGTTCTCCTCCTCGGCACGATGAAAGTACTGGCACAGATCAAGACATTCGCGCTGGGTATGTCGTCGGTTGCCGGTGCCGAGCTCGCTCGCGACGCGAACGGGTTCACAAATATTCTGCTTCTCGGACAGGGCGATGACAATCATGACGGTATTGACCTCACCGATACGATCATGGTCGCTAGTCTCGATCCACTCCAGACGAAGAGTGCCACTCTCCTCTCTATCCCACGCGATACGTACATTCTGAACACAGAGAATATGGGCAAAGGACGAGTCAATAGCCTCTACCGCGACTACAAAACGCATCTCATTCGCAACGGTACGAGTAAGGCCAATGCATCAGCGGAAGCCTTACAAGAACTCACCAAAGAAGTTGGTAGAATCCTCGGTATAGAGATCCACGGCGCCATCAAGGTCAATTTCTCCGGTTTCGAACAGGGTGTCGACCTCATTGGTGGCATCGACATCGATGTACCGGAAGATTTGGTGGATCCGGAGTATCCGGGACCCAATTACTCGTACGAAACTTTCCGTATCACGAAAGGCTTGCACCATATGAGTGGTGCTCTGGCACTCAAGTATGTTCGCTCCCGTCACTCCACGAGCGACTTCTCACGCTCTGCCCGCCAGCAACAAGTGATCTCGTCCGCGATCGCAGAAGTGAAGAAGAATGGCATCATCAAGAATTTATCCAAAATAAATGGTGTCCTCGACATCATCGCGAAGAACTTCGCATCAACCTTCTCGACACGTGAACTCATCGGACTTGCATCCTTAGGATCCTCCATCGATACCAAACGTATTTTGAATGTTCAGCTCAATGATCAGAACGGTCTCTATGGCAGTATGATCGATCAAGGAGGCTTCCTGTACTCCCCTCCTCGCGAGCAATTCGACGGTGCAGCAGTCCTGCTCCCTGTCTCCATTCCCGAATACCCTGTCACATGGAAACAAGTACAGGCATTCATGCACCTCCTCCTCACGGAGCGCATTCTCTTCCTCCGTCCCGCACCGATCCTCGTCCTCAACGCCGGTGCGAAAGAAGGCTCTGCACGAATCATCGGTGGAGAGCTCTACCGCTACCATTTCAATGTCGTCAAAACACGAAACTGGGGAGGGAAAGGATCTCCAGAATTCAGCACTTCCTTCATCGCAGTCAACCAGAGTCTCGATGGAAGTGATGATCCTGTGATGCAATCACGCAGAAAATTTGCCCTCGCTACAGCGAAACTTCTCTCATCGATCCTAGACCTCCCTATACAAACGATCGATGATCCTACACAATTCGCGAAAGAGAATACCGACGTTGCGATCATCCTCGGCAAGAGCTATCGCTTCACCCCTCTGCAAGACTCTCTCAAAGTACAATAGGTGCCTAGAACCTTTCTGCCATTCCTGCCTTTTTTCAAGTACACTTTCAAAAGTGACGTAGCATAGTCGAACTTTTCTGCCCTTTCTGCCTTCCTGACCTCGTTCCATGCTCACTCCTCGAGAGATCATCGCACAGTCCTGGGCCATCACCACGACCAG
>CAZDQZ010000015.1:14723-18071 GCA_964507835.1 uncultured Candidatus Peribacteria bacterium
CCATGCTCACTCCTCGAGAGATCATCGCACAGTCCTGGGCCATCACCACGACCAGTGCACCGCTCCGACGCTGGGGATTCTTTGGCTCCCTCTTTGAAATTTTGCTTGATGTGAAGCTCCTCGTGTATCAGGTCTACTTCGTCTATAGCTACTTCAAGGGTGAAGGTGGCGGTCTCTTCGATATCGAGATTTTCCTCTATCACGCCATCCCCCCAATCGCCTTCTGGACACTCATCGCCCTCTTCTTAGTACTCGTCGTCGTTGAATTATTCGTGCCAAGTCTTGCCGGTGGTGCGATCATCGGTCTCTCGGCCAAAGCACATAACAAAGAACCTCAGACGGGTGGCATCGTCCTCGCGCTCTACAATTTCTTCCCGATCCTCGCCGTCCACGAGCTCTTCGTCTTCAGTAGTCTCTCGATCCTCATCACGTCCATTTCCATCATCCTACGCTACGCAGGAGGCCTCGCATATCCGCTCCTCGCCGTTGCAATCATCATCTGGACGATCTCCAATATCCTGCGGTTCTTCAGTAGCTTCACGGAATCCGGCATCGTCGTCGAGAAGCTCGGTGTCTTCGAATCCGGCGCGAAGAGCGTGAAACTGATCTTCGGATACATGCCACACGTCATGTTCCTCTTCCTTCTGCTCTGGGTGATCATGATCCGCATTCTCATTAATACACTCATCATTACGCTCGTCCCGATCATGATTATGGCAACGGGCATCGGCCTCACATACATCGCCAGCCCCGCCACGAGCTTCTTCATCGCAGGCATCATCGGATTCGTCCTCACGATTGTCGCTGCCTACTTCTTCGCCTACCTGCATGTCTTCAAGCAGACGGTCTGGACGGTGATGTACATGGAGCTCATCAAGGAGAAGGAGCTGGATAAGATTGGCTGAAGATGGCAGAAAAGTGTATGAAGGCAGAAAGGGCAGGAAAGTGCGCAGGAATACAGCAACCTACCTTCCTGCCTTTCCTGCCCTTTTATACTTTCCTGCCTTCCTCTTGACGGTGAACAAACGTCCACCTATGATGGTGTACGATCATTCCCACCTACCCTATGTCTCTCACGCCACACCAGAGAACCGTTCTCAACTACATTACGGAGTTTCAGAGCAAACGTGGATATTCGCCATCGCTCGCGGATCTGGCGACTGCCTTCGGTGTGAGTAGTAAAAATTCGATTGCCAAGGTCGTCAATACACTCGTGAATGCAAAATTTCTCGAGAAGGATCCGAAGGGACGAATCAAGATCATCCCTCAGGCACCTGATGATGGTGGCATGAATGCTATGACGCTCCCTCTCTTCGGTACCATCGCAGCAGGATTCGCAGCACCCGTGGAAGAGCATGCAGAAGAGCAAATTACGATCGAGAACTACCTCGTGAAGAATCGATCCTCCACCTTCCTCCTCCGCGTGAAGGGCGACAGCATGATCGATGCCGCCATCTACGAAGGCGACCTCGTCGTCGTGGACAGGAGCAAGCAACCCAAACCCAACGACATCGTCGTCGGTGTGCTCGATGGAGAGTTCACCCTCAAGCGTCTCAAGAAAGATAAGGGCAAGTACTATCTGCAAGCCGAAAACCCAGCGTACCCGGACCTCTTCGCACTCGAAGAGCTCAATGTGGCGGGTGTGGTGGTGGGGCTGATGAGGAAGATGGTTATTTAATGCGTATGTCGAATATCGTATGTCGTATGTCGAACAAAGCATTGGCACCATTCGATCATTCACTCAATTAGACGCATGGAAACAAGGACATCAGCTTGTTCTCAGTATCTACACATGTACCAAAGCTTTCCCCAAAGATGAGTTATTTGGTCTTACGAGCCAAATGAGACGAGCTTCTGTTTCTATTACATCAAATATTGCAGAAGGTTTTCGGAGAAGAACAATAAAAGAAAAACGTCAATTTTTCAGTACCAGTCTCGCATCGTTAACGGAAATTCAGAACCAACTGTTAATCTCGCGAGATGTTCAATACATTGCCCATGATGTGTTTGATCAATTGGCACAACAGTCAGTCAGAGTCGGAAAGCTAATCAATGGACTCTTGAGAAATCTAAAAAAAATCTAATGACAAAACGACATACGATATTCGACATACGATATACGCCTTCAATCGCTCATGTTGATGCAGATGCGTTTTTTGCATCCGTTATCGTACGACTCAATCCTTCACTTCGCGGAAAGCCTCTCTTCGCCCTTGGTATGGGTGGGAGTTGCATCATCGCAGCGACATACGAAGCGAAGGCAAAAGGCGTAAAGACAGGCATGCGTGTCACCGACGCACGAAAACTGTGTCCAGGCGCCATCGAGATGTCGGCCGACTTCCGCGAAACGGCACTCGCCTCCAAGCAAATCGAAGAAACGATCCTCGATCACTGTCCGGTTATTGAACAAATGTCGATCGATGAGTGGTATCTGGATCTGAATAGTTTGGTTGGAGGAATTCCTAATGATCCAGGTAACTGGGGAAAGGAACTGCAGAAGACGATTCTGCAAAATACTGGCCTCTCTGTTTCCATCGGCATCGCCTCCAGTAAATTACTTTCGAAAATGGCTGGAGAGTACAGGAAGCCCAGCGGTATCACCGTGATACAAATGGAAAATGCATCACCCCATTCGACATACGATATTCGACATTCGACATTCCTCATCGATCGTCCCGCCCCCGCCATCCCTGGCATCGGTCGGCAACGCGAAATCCAGACAGAAGCCCAGGGCTGGCACACAGCGTGGGACATAGCGCGTGCTGACCCTGCACTCGTGCGCTCACTCTTTGGCAAGAACGGCACGGATATGCAACGAGAATTACTGGGTGAACGCGTGTCCCCTGTCTCGATAGACATCCGTCCACCGCAGTCGATCTCGCGCTGTCGATCGTTCAGAGCGACGAATGATCTTACGATTGTTCGTGCGCATCTCCTCAAGCATCTGGAGTACTGCGTTCTGAAGATGCGGAGATGGAAGCTCGGATGTACCGATATCTCTCTCTGGCTCAGAGACAAAGACATGCATCACATCGGTGCACATAAAAAGCTTCCACACATCGAACAAACAACACTGCACATCATCACACCTGCCGTAAGCCTGCTCGATGCACTAACGTTCGGTAGAAACCAGAAGTACACCCAAGTCGGCTTCGCTCTGTATAATCTGAAGCCGATCCCCATCCATCAACAATCACTCTTCGAGGATCCAGCAGTTGCAGTCGCAGAAGAGCATCTACAGGAGGCAATGGACGCTCTGCATACGAAATTTGGGAGAGACAGCCTGACCAGGGGCTCGGCACTGGCGGTGAATACAGGGACGAGGAAAGAGTTGGATTTGCCGATGGT
>CAZDQZ010000016.1:0-14570 GCA_964507835.1 uncultured Candidatus Peribacteria bacterium
TGATGCGACCGTGTCTTCACTTCGACAAAAACAAACATCTTTTCTGCTCTGTCATACGCGACGATATCAATCTCATACTTCCCATACCGCACATTGCGTTCATCGATGCGATACCGCAGTGACTGCAGATACTTCGTCGCGATGTCTTCGCCGTGTTTGCCGAGGATGGCGGTGGACGTCATGTGAATAGTGAGTAGAAGCTCCAAGGAGCACAGCGCTACAAGCTACCACTGACGCCAACCATTTCCTCTTGCTTTTGGGTGTACGATAGTACACCATACGTCCGAGGTCTCCTTTTCTACTCCTTTCTCAATACCTCCCATGCTCACACGTCTCACCTCATTTACCACTCTCGGAGTTTCAGCCATCCCCGTCGACTGCGAAGTCGGTGTCATCGCCACCGCTGGCGAGGGAAAGTTTTCGATTGGTGGGCTCGGGGATATGGCCGTCCAAGAGAGTAAGCAACGCGTCGTCATGGCGCTCAAGGCGTGCGGGTACCGCTTCCCAATGGGTAGAATCACGAACGTAAACTTAGCTCCCGCACACATCCGTAAAACAGGATCGCGGTTCGATCTCCCCATCGCACTCGGCATCCTTATCAGTAGCGAGAGCATCGATCTCGACCCTACTCGCCTCGCCTCCACAGCATTCATCGGTGAGCTCGCGTTCGATGGAACACTCCGGCACGTCTCGGGCGTCCTCGCGTGCGCGATCGAATGCCAGAAGCGTGGTATCACCACGATCGTCGTCCCCGCCGTAAATGGCCCAGAAGCGGCACTCGTGGAGGGTCTCAGTGTCATCGCCGTTCCACATCTGCGTGATGTCGTCGCATGCCTCACGGGGCAAGCAGAGCCTCCGAGGATCGATGCACCAGCTGCGAGTGCTATGCTCCTCGATACCCCCATCGATTTCTCGGATGTCAGAGGACAGCTTATGGCGAAGCGTGCGCTCGAGATCGCGGCAGCAGGCGGGCACAATGTTCTGCTCTCAGGCACACCTGGATCTGGAAAAACACTCCTTGCCAACGCGCTCCGTGGCATCCTTCCACCACTCACGCGGGAAGAATCGCTCGAGGTCACGGGCATTTACTCCGTTGCGAATCTCCTCCCTCACACCACACCGATGATTCAGGATCGTCCTATTAGAATGGTTCACCACACCGCGAGTGCCGTCGCGATCGTCGGAGGAGGCCAGCACCCCATGCCAGGAGAAATCTCCCTCGCGCACAGAGGTGTACTCTTCCTCGATGAGCTCGCGGAATTCCCCCCACAAGTCTTGGAAGTACTTCGTCAACCGCTCGAGGATCGCAAGATCACGATTAACCGTGCACAGGGTACCGTCACATTCCCCTCAGATTTTATTTTGGTCGCGGCGATGAATCCTCCCAAATTTTCTTCCGCAACGGCAGAACGCATGAAGAAGAGAATCTCAGCTCCGCTCCTCGATCGCATCGATCTCACTATCGATGTCCAGCCCGTCGACATCGCCGATCTCCAGCGCAAGAAACAGACGACATCAGAAACAAGCGACGTGATCCGCTCTAGAGTCTACGACGCGAGAGAACGACAACGATCACGGTTCAAGGGCACGCGCTTTTCGACGAATAAAGAAATGGGAGTACGAGACCTAGAAGTCTTCTGCACTCTCGACAGCAAGAGTGAGGCGCTCCTCCGTCAGGCAGCAGAGAAACTGCAATTCTCGGCTCGCACGTACCACCGCACGATCAAGGTCTCTCGCACGATCGCAGACCTGGCAGGCAGTGACGACATTGGCATCCAGCACGTCGCGGAGGCACTGCAGTATCGGCAGAGCGTGGGAGTGTGAAAGTGCGAAAGTGGAAAGTGCGATAAGTATGAAAGTATGGCTTCTCTATTCCTTACCCTTTTTTATACACACAATACAATTTTCAGGCCCTTTACATGAAAAGTCTTATTTTTTTGCTCTACATATCGTTATCTTTGCAACGAAAATTGCGAAAGATAAAAAAGAGTTTGTACTCTCAAGGCAAATAACAAGATCTGCAACAAGTGTGGGGGCGAACATTGAAGAGGCTCAACAGCCACAAAGTCGACCTGATTTTATATCAAAACTCTCCATCGCACTGAAAGAAGCGTACGAAAGCAGATATTGGTTACACCTACTACGAGATGCAGGATTCGCAGAAAAAATAGAAACTGATCTATTGCTTGTAGAAGTCACCGAAGTAATCAGTATGTTGATCCGAAGCATTAAAACTGCGAAGCAAGGTCCTTGAAACGTGTATACTGAACAGTACAGAACTGCTCCTGATATGTAGAATGACAGTACTTCCGCACTTTCCACTTATCGCACTTCCACACTTTCTCGCATGCACTTCGCCGACCGCCTCACGCACCGCATCAAGAACACCTCCCCCGTCTGTGTGGGTTTGGATCCCGTGATCGAGAAACTACCAGAAGGAATGAGTAAAAATATCGAAGGGATGAAACTATTTTGTGAAGGAATCATCGACGCAGTGGCTGGTACCGCTAGTTGCATCAAGCCCAATCTCGCGTTCTTCGAGCGCTATGGATGGGAGGGGATGAAGGTGTTCTTCGAGGTCTGCGCGTATGCAAAAACGAAAGACTTGATCGTCATCGCGGATGGCAAGCGTAATGATATCGGCTCGACCTGTGATGCGTACGCTGATGCGTACTTGAGTGAAACATCCCCCATCGATGCACTCACTGTGACGCCGTATCTCGGGAGCGATGGCATCACGCCGTTCATCGAACGGGCAGAGAAGAACAATAAAGGAATCTACGTCCTCGTGAAAACCAGTAATGATAGTTCTGGCGAGATCCAAGATTTACCAACAGGCGACGAAGCTGTGCATGAACATGTCGCTCAACTGACCGAAGCATGGGCAGCACAACACATCGGCACGGATTCCAATCTCTCCTGCGTCGGTGCTGTCGTAGGTGCCACGTACCCCGAGGAACTCAAATACCTCCGTACTCTCATGCCACACGTCTCATTCCTCATCCCCGGATACGGAGCACAGGGAGGCTCTGCCGATGACGTAAAGTACGGATTCCTGCCAAACGGGCAGGGTGCCGTCGTGAATTCCAGCCGTGGCATTATCTATGCATCGAATAAGAAGGACTGGAAGGAAGCGAGTACACAGGCAGTGACGGATATGGCTGAGAAACTACGAAAGAGCATAGTTGCTTAAATAATAAATATATTGTATAATATAAGTAGTTTCTTTCCCCAAACACACATGAAACTCATGGATACAGAAGCAAAAGAGAAGTTGCTCGTCCTCGCGAGTCTTTGGACAACGTTCGCAAGCGCGTTCCTTTTCGTCATTACGACGAATTACCGATAGAGCAATCTGCTAGAAATTTGTAGAGACACGCGAATCGCGCGTCTCTACTTTTGCATGTGCTCACTGCAACCGCATGCCCATCAGTAGTGGCGTCGGTCCTTCCACCCATCGGAAGGTGCCCGAGCCATCGGTCCATTCGATACTCCCAAAACTCTCAGGTGACCCAGCAGTGCTGAGATTCGCCTGCAGAGAATTGTTCGTAGAACTCGAAGGAATCGTGATGTCTGCCGTAAGATCGAGATCGAGAGTCCCGCCGGTAGGAATCGAGCCAATGGCATCTTTTAGGAACGTGCAATTGACTGTCGATAGCTCCACATTGAATGTACATGGTGCACTCGAGCTCTGACCATGACGACGTAGTGTCCAATCGGAAGCAATCATCGTGCCTGTCTTCTGTACAGCGAACGTGATCTGTGTGGGCGAGAGAGGTCTCTCTGTTAGGCCTGCGCTCCGTAGAGCAATCGATGTCACAAGAACATCATTCCCCGCGCTGAGTGTGGCGGTCTCTGGTGATGTCCGCGTGACAGATGAGATGCGTCCGAACGATGTCTGATGCTTGGGGAACGGACCAGTCGAAGGGATATTGCTCGACGCAAGAGTCTTGGCTCCCCGTAACGTCACAGAGAGTGAACGTACTTGCAGGAGCTCATCGGAGAACCCCGCATTATCGATACTGCGGATTTTGGCGCGGAGCACGAGCTTTTGCGCCTTTGTTCGCTGGAGTTCGTACTGCAGTTCTGGCGAGATCTGCACCTCGAAGGTCTGCTTGTAATCCGGTGTATCGGTCGTCGTGCGACGGAGCATCGTGGCGACAACCGTACCATCCTCCGTCGTGAGTTGAAGATTCTCCACTGATCGTACTTCATTGAATAATTTCACCGTGACTGCAGACACGTATGCATGTTCTGTGTCACTCGGGATCGTGATATCAGCGATGGCATCAGACAAAGAACCAACGACGAGGAAATGACTGGTCGGAGGAAGTATGAACAAAGGCTTCGCTGATACGGAAGACGATGACGACACGGATGATGAAGACGACGTCGATACAGAAGATGAAGATGACGTTTGTGACGAAGACGACGATGACGATGCGCTCGAAGAAATCAAATCATAATGACCGGATTCTGCATACCGCAGATCCATCAATCTCCCCTCATCCTCGGCAAGGAAGCCTGCAATCAATCGTGCGGACATCCCGCGCGTGAGTGCAGAATCGAAACGAATAGTGATGGGGAGATCCGTACCACGCTTCACGGCAGATTGATAAAACTGCTCAGCCCATTCTGTGCTTGCCATAGAGCGAATATCGTACTGGAAGAGGAGGGTCAACATCTTCAGTGCTTCGTCGTATTGCACCGTGCGCTCTGGGTGAAAAAGGCCGTCAGGATTGCCACGGACAATGCCAGCAGACTTCGCCGTGCAGACGTACTCGGAGAACCACGCTTCCGTCACAACATCAGGGAAGCACGATTGTCCAAGGATGGCTGTCGGACGAATCTCTGGCGGGACAGAGAGTAAAGCAATCTTCAGGAACTCCGCACGATTGATGAGGCGACTGGGACCGAAGCGACCATCGCTGTAGCCCTGCACGATGTGCTCGCGCGTCAGCATATTGATGCCTGGAGCTTCACGAGAGTCTGCGCGTACATCTTTGTACAAATTCCCTGGAGAAATATCGAGGGCGAGTGCAGTCACGGGGATAAAGAGCGCGGTGATGAGGGAGAGACGGCGAAGCATAGACAAATAGTAACGGAAAAACGAAGAATCGTCGTGTGAATTCAGACGTTTGCAAGCAGAAGCTCTGACATAATGTACGAGACGATATCCTTGCTCAAAACGCAGTTTTTTGCTACAATAATGAGATTTCATCCACACAAACAATGACTGCATCAGCACACAATCCTGTGGCTCCACCAGACATCCTCAATGGAAGCGAGATCTACGATCGCATCATGAGCGAGATCGAACCCGAGCTCGTGATCGCAGAACTGTCACGCATCGCGGAGAGGACGAAGGCTGAGACGAAGGAGCAGAGACAAGTTCGTGCGGATCGCTATACGAAGGCATTTGCAGAATACGACAGACGCTTCAAGCAGTACGCTCACGAATGGAATCGATCATTCCAGCGCTATCGGAATTTCAGCTTCCACGCGCTGGAGGAATTTACACAGAACATGAACCAACCACACATCGACACCATCGTTGATTCCATTCACTCAGCATAACAATGCGCACCTTCTCTCATCACTTCTGGGAATACCGTACGACAGAAGCACGACGCCTCTGGAATAACCCAGACGTCTTTGGTGATGGTCCAGAGCAACCACAGTCATCTGAACGTCAGGAAACAACCGATGTCACCGTTGCTCCAGAAGGCATACGCGTGCGGATCGACACTGCAGAGGAGATGGAAACGAGCGTCCAAGACGAAGCGATCGGCCGTATGGAGCAAGGAGCTCGGGAAACGGAACGGGAAGAAGACCTCTGGACGAAAATGAATCGAGAAATGGCAATCCTCCTCGAATCCATCAAGGGTCTCTCATCAGAAGAACAAGGCGCACGCGTCCGAGCGTTCAACGAGCAAATACTCCACCCGCTCGGACATCACTTGCACCTCATCGATGGAAAGGCGCGCATCAGCGCCTATACGCCAAATGACCCACGCATGGCTATCTACCGAGCAAAAATAGCGGAATTAACTGCAGAAATTTCTCGCACGACGACGGCTATCAACCAGGCACGCATCCACGGCATTGCGCCGATGGCTCGTGAGTACCGTGGGTACAAACGTGGACTCACTCGTCGAGGGAATATCGCACCGGAGATTTCACGATTCATGATGCAATTCCCAGTTGCAGGAGCCTCTGCCCTCGCTCCAGACCTCAAGAAAATGTATGAGCACTTGGGCAAGAAGCAGATGGAGCTCGCACAGCTGAAGCAAGCAGGGTGGCAGAGCATGCCGTTGCCAGCTCCGTCGTCATCTCCCGCTGACAGTGCTCCCATCCGTGAAGAATCTCCCCCGCGCTTCCAGAGGAGGGTCCCTGTCGATCGTCTGGAATTCAGCCGAGGCCTCAGTACGCTCGATCCAGAGACACGGGCAAACATGCAATCTCTCTCTCCCGAATTTCAACGAGCAATTGAAAGTATTGCCACATCCTTCGATGAACAAGAGAAGAAAGATCTTGGCTCGCTCACCGAGAAACTCGCGAGTGGTAACTTCAACGGCAAGATAAGCGCACCCATCTTCAATCCTGATAGAACGCTCAGGACACCAAAAGACATCAGGGCAGAGATACCATCGCATCCGGAGGAAACGAAAATACTAGAGGACATCGCGAGCTTCATCGAATCCCTCAGTCCAAATGAGCGAAAAATCATGGAGCTGATCATCAAGCAAGCTCATCAACTGAACCAAGGAGTAGAAGGCAAAACGATGTCTTCAGCTGAGCAGATCGCGAAGTTGAAAGAGCAGTGGGAAAAGGCAAAGCAAGAAGGTGATGACGCGAGTACGGAAATTGCAGAAGGCCTACTCCTGATGCAGGGAATGGAGATCGATGAGAAGGGCAAGCTCACGCCACTCGAAGAAGGATTCGGGGGGAAGGGAATGGGCTTCATTATGGGTCTCATCATGGTCGTCGACGGCTTTCTCAAGAAAATCGGGGAGAAGATGGAGCGAAAGAAAAAGAAGGAAGATCAGAAAGATGAAGCACCGATCGAGGAAATGACAGACGAACAGAAGAAAGAAGAGATCACGAAATCTGAAAAGAGAATCGGAGAGCTGAAGAAAGAGCAAGCCGATCTCAAGGATAAAATCAAAAAAGGAGAGGAGGAGCTTGCGAAAGAACCTCCGGAAACCAAAAATGTTCTCCAGATGAAGCTTGACGATCTCAAGAAAGAGCTTAAGAAAGTGGAGGAGGAATTAGCGAAAGAAGAAAAAAAGTTGGAGGAGTTGAAGAAAGTTGTGCCTACGGCGAATGCAGAAGGAAAAGACAACGAGAAAACTGACCCGATCCTTACAAATTTCGTAACATCGAAGATGAAGTTTGTACAAGAATTCCAAAAAGATTTTGAGGAAAAAATACAAAAGATGAAACTACCAGATGAAGTGGTAAAACCAATGAGGGAATCTTTGAAGGCATACAACGAAGTCATGATGAAGCACCTCAGTATTGAAAAAAATGCTGACGGAAAGTATCGCATTGTTTTTGATGTCCCTTCGATGGCTACAGAAGCACTATCAATACCTATCTTGAAAGATTTTACCATCAATGATGAAGACCGTCATAACATGCTAACAATGATGAAGAAGGGTTTCACAAGCCTCGAAATGCATGTTGAAAACGGAAAAATACTATCGAATTGGGTTGGTGCAGATGTGATAAAAGCAATCGAACTTTAATTTCTACCTCGATAAAAAAATTGCGAAGCGCTGGTCTCCCACGCTGGAGCCACTCCGCTATGGGGTGAATCCTTTCGTGAAAGAATGGCTTGCCATGAGCGAGTCCCGCGCACGCGGGACGAGTCGAATGGTGCCCAGGAGAGGACTTGAACCTCCACACCCTTGCGGGTACCAGCTCCTAAGGCTGGCGTGTCTGCCATTTCACCACCTGGGCATAATCACAGTATAGACAAAGAACGAGTATTTGGGAGCAGGCTTTTCTGAAGCGGAAGCGATGTCACGACCCCTGCTTCTTCACCCCCTGCGACCGATCACGGATACGCCTGTCGTACTCATGACGCGTCTCCTCCAGGCGCGAATCCCGTAGGCGGTCAGCCTTGGTAATCTCATGTCTGGCATCGAGGCCCGCATGGAAGAGAGCTTCGGTCTTATCGCGATCGAGGGCAAGCTTCTCACGCTGATGGCTAGCATCGATGGCCGAGCGCTTCTCTGTGAAATCTTTATCGATGGCACGCTTCTTCGTACGTAGTTGCACGGTTGTACGTTGGAGCTCGCGACTCGCATCCATGGGCGAAAGGTACTGCAGTGACGCCTGCAAACGATGTGTCTCTGCATCGAGTGCACTCATCTGGGCACGCTTCCATCCCTCCAGCTTATAGAGCTCCTGACGCGCCTTCTCTTCGAGGGAAGCAGTCTTCTGGCGTGCATCACTCGTGATCCGTTCGATCGTCTGACGCTCGAGTCGCTCCACTTCTTGGATCGATGTCGCATGGTCAAACTCGATCTTCTGCTCAGCGCGAGCTTCCTCTGCCTTCAGAGCCTCGACACGCCTACGCTCTGCGATAATTTCCGTCGACGATGCATTGAGCGATGTCATGTACGCCTTCTCTTTCGTGCGACGTGCACGCACCTGCTCATTCTGTCGCTCGTACCACTGCTTCTCGGCCTGCTTCCTCTTCTCAAATTCTTCGTACTCCTTCTCACGATTCTTGAGAACCGAACGAAAACCCTTCATTTTCTTCTGTGATTCTTGTTTGGCCTGCATGCGCTCTTGCACCGCTCGATGACTCTGGGCGTCTTCTGCCTCTTTCTGCATCCGAAGACGCTCATGGAGTTCTCGCTCCGCCTCTGATCGCTTCTGACCGAGCTCAACGGATTTCTGGATATCGTCACTGCGCCTTTTGGCATCAGGATCGACGTCTGCCGGCATGGGAATATCGGTGTCCATGAATCTACGTAGTATAGCACAGAATGAGGGATTTTTCTTTGTGATTTCATATAAAACACGCAGAAAATTGGTACTTCTTTATCGCAAAAAAAGTACCATTCGTGCAAGATAATATGCAGATCGTTCGCTGCATATTTATTCTTTCCACTTTTTTTAGAAAAAAGTGGAGAAAAAATCGTCGCTCGTGCTCGTCTCCTGCGGTTCTTTCCGCTCATGATCGGTAGCGCGCCAACTCCTCGCCCGCCCCCGCGGGCTCGTCAAACAGTGCGCGCTACATTTCGATCATTTCGCGGAGAACCGCTACGGAGACTCACAAGGCGACATGCTTCGTTAAGAAGACACCAAAGACTATGAAAAAGCATCCAAACAAAAAATGTTTGAAGATCGTGAAACGAAGATTGCGCGTGCTGTTCGAGCCGGGCCTGCAGGACCGGCGAGTTCTCGCGCATATGTTTCTTTGGTCACTTTCTTTGCGCCAAAGAAAGTGACAAATCATGATGCTCCACTTCTGTCAGCGACAAATACAGAGGTTATATATCCTCCACCACCAACTGCAATTCTTTGAGCTGTGCCTCCGGCACCGGTGCCGGCGCTCCCAGCATCAGATCCTTCGCCTTCTGATCCTTCGGGAATGGTGTCACTTCACGAATATTCGGCTCACCGGCGAGGATCATAACGACACGATCGATACCGTACGCGAAGCCTCCGTGAGGCGGAGCGCCATACTCAAATGCCTTCAACATGTGACCGAAGCGCTTTTGCTGATCCTCGGGGCTGATGCCGAGCATCTCGAAGACTTCTGCCTGCAAAATAGGATCGTGGATACGGATAGAACCAGAACCGAGCTCGTACCCATCGAGCACGAGATCGTAACACACAGAGTGCACCGCGAGTGGCTCTGTTTTGCGCTTCGCCCATTCATCCATGTTCGGGCTCGTAAACGGATGATGACTGAACGTGAGCGAACCGTCGTCATTCTCCTCGAACATCGGGAAATTCGTCACCCAGAAGAGCGCATGCACAGAGGTGTCGATAAGATTGAACTTCTTTGCCGACTCCGAACGAATGCGTGAGAGCGCTGCACAAACAATCTTGTACTTATCAGCACCGAAGAAGAGAGCGTCACCTGTCTGTGCGCCTGTTGCCTTCTGCAGAGCCTCCAAGAAACCGGGCTTAAAGAACTTTAGGAGTGGGGACGATGGACCGTCTTCCTTGAAGAGAATGTACGCGAGTCCCTTCGCCTTCAACTCCTTCGCGAGCTCCGTCCACGTATCGATCTCGCTCCGAGAAAGTGTCGCTCCACCCGGCACACGGAGTGCGCGCACGGTACCTGTCTTGAGAGAAAGTGCATCCTCAAAGACTTTGAATCCACAACCTTTGCAGAGCTCAGAAATATCGGTGATGGGGAGATCGTAGCGGAGATCGGGCTTATCGGAGCCGTACGTATCCATGACGTGCTTCCACGTGAAGCTCTCCACCTTGCCCCATCGAAGCTTCTTCTGGCTACATTCCTTCAAAATAGATTCAATCGACCCTTGGATGATCGTCTGCACATCTGCTTGCGTACAGAAACTCATCTCGAAGTCGAGCTGGAGGAACTCCGGCTGACGGTCCCCACGGAGATCTTCGTCGCGGAAACACCGTGCGATCTGAAAGTAGCGATCCAGCCCGCCGACCATGCAGAGTTGCTTGAGCTGTTGGGGACTCTGCGGGAGTACGAAGAAATTCCCAGGGTACACGCGGGAAGGAACGATGTACTCGCGAGCGCCCTCGGGCGTGCCCTTGATGAGGCAAGGTGTATCGATCTCGAGACAATTCTGCTCCGAGAAGTAGCGACGGATGATCTGGAAGACCTTCGATCGCAAGATGATGTTCTTCTGCATGCGCTCACGACGAAGATCGAGGTAGCGGTACTCCAGGCGTAGTTCTTCGTTCGCTTCTTTGAGCCCATCAATCTCGAAGGGGGGAGTTTTGGCTTTATTCAAAACGGTGAGCGACTCTGCCTCGAGCTCGATCTGCCCAGTGGGCATCTTCGGATTCTCGGTGCCATCGGCACGCTTCACGACCTTGCCCTCGACACGAATCACCCACTCGGGGCGTACTGCCTCTGCAGACGCAAAAAGATCCTTATTTTTCTCAGGATGAATGACGACCTGTGTAATGCCGTACCGATCGCGAAGATCGATGAAGATAAGTCCGCCGTGATCACGGCGTGTATTGACCCAGCCACAGAGTGTGACTGCTTCAGCAACGTTCTTGGCTGTGAGTTCGCCACAGGTGTGAGTGCGCATCATGAGGGGAGTATAGCGGAGTCAGTGAGTAGGTTGTAGTGAGTCGTGCGTTAATGAACCCAAGGTAATAATAGTGTAAGGGAGCGGGATGCTTCCCGCGGTCGACAAGTATAAACACAGCAATCGCCAAACGAACGAAGCATCGTGCTCCCTATCAGATAAAAAATTGTATCACCCTACGAACGACCTCCTACAACCTACAAACTATAACCCATACCCCGCCGTCTCCAGCTTCCTCTCGATCAGTGCAGGATTCAGCAGATACGCATTGGAGTATGCTGCCTTCGCCTCGCTATCATCGCCGATCGCACGAAAGTAATTACCGATCGCGAGGTGGCTCTCGGCATCCATCGGATCGAGGGAGAGTGCTTTCAGGTATTCCTTCAGGGCCAAATCATTCTTGCCCTGTTTCTGGAGTAGCTCTGCGAGACTGACGTGGAGCTGATGGAAATCTGGATCGATCTCGATCCCACGACGGAGATCGCTCTCTGCCTCGCTGTACCGCTTCTGAAGCATGAGAGACTGCGCGCGATTGTTGAGCGCGATGAGCGAACGTGGTGCCTGAGAGAGTGCTTGTGTGAAGAGTGTCACACCGTTCTCCCACACCGGGATTTGTAGCCTGGTCAGGATCGACAGGACTGCAATGATGGATGTCAGAATAACGATCTGCAGAGAGGCACGCAGAGATCGAGAGATGTGGTGCACCCCCAGAGTGAAAAGTGTGAACAGGCCAATGAGCCCGATGTACCCGTAGCGATCCGAGGTGATGTACGCATGTCCCGCTTTCATCACCGTGAAGTAGCTCGGAACAAGCGCGATGAAGAAGAACCAGAGCCAGAGCGCGATGAAGCGCACGCGCTTCCAGAATAGTACGCCAAGAGCGATCGTCCAAAGCCCAATGGTCGGAAGTGTGAGCCAGAGATTTCGCACGGTAATCATGCCCTCGTACGGATAGAGTACGCTCAAGTGCATCGGCCAGATCACATGCCAGAGTGTCAGCGCTGTCGCTTGCCCGGAGAAGAGGAGAGCTGTGAAAGCGCTCGTATGACTCGTATTCGCCTTCCCTGCCATGGCGATCACCATGAAGAGTGCTGAGAGAAAAGCGAACGGAATCTTTTCGCGGAGAACGCTCCACGTGATTCTGCGTCCTCGAATCAGATCGATGCAGAGCAGGAGAGCGGGGAGTGTGACAACGCTCGCCTTCGCGAGGAGCGCAAGAGCGAAGAGCTCTATACTGAGCCAGTACAAGCGCTTGTCACTCTTCTGTAGCGCAAGTGTATACGTCAGAAGAGTCGCCACTGCGAAGCATCCAGAGAGGAGATCCTTGCGCGCGGCGATCCATGCCACGGTCTCGATGTTGATCGGATGTACGAGGAAGAGGAGACCGACGATCACGGAGAGAAAACGAGGTTTGAGGAGCAGTGAGAGCCACCACATCACGAGGAGTCCCGTCAGGAGATGAAGAAAGATATTCGTCGTATGAAATACCTCCGGACGCATCGACCCGATCAGCGAATCGATCTGGTACGAGACGAGAGTGAGCGGAACATAGAGCTCAGGATCGTATGTCGTGAAGGCGCGATGAAGCATCGGAAACGACGGATGCACGACAATGGGATTGGTGAAGACGAGGAGGTCGTCGTCAAATGCCTGGAAGCCGTACGAAAAAACGGGTGCGTAGAGGAGAAAAACAACGACGGAAGCAAGAATAATGATGGAAGGAGTAATGAAACGTTCGTACGTCCTCACCACCCAACCTCCTCTCCACTGCGGTAGGAGAGGAGGGGGCCTGTATTTTTCAAAAACGACGTCGCCCTTCTCCGCCTCAGTGGAGAAGGGTTGGGGATGAGGAATGCGCGAAGAAGAAATATTATCTTTCATTACTTCTTGAAAATTCTTGTGAGCTCTTCTTTGAATTCTTCGACATCCTTGAACTCTCTGTGCACGGATGCGAAACGGATGTAGGCGACTTTGTCGAGCTTCGCGAGAGACTGCATGACGTCCTTGCCGATCGTGGCACTCTCTACTTCTTCTTTATTCTTGCCCCATTTCTCCTCCAAATCCGAGAGCATCTTATCGATGTCCTTCTGGCTCACGGGGCGCTTGGTACACGCGATCCAGATGCCCCGCTCGAGCTTGCTCCGACTGTAGGGCTCGCGGGTCCCATCACGCTTCACCACGATGAGAGATGCCAACTCCTGACGCTCGAAGGTCGTGAAGCGGTGTTCACACTTCTCACACTCGCGCCGGCGCCTGATCGCACGGCCCTCTTCACTCAAGCGAGAGTCGATCACAGCCGTATCATCGTTCTTGCATCTAGGGCAACGCATAGACGTAGTGTACAATAAACCTTCATACAATGTATGAAAGGCGTACTAGCAGGTACGACAAATTTTATCTGCAGTCACCCATTCCTCAATGAGATCTCCATGCTCATTCTGCTTTTTTTCAGGATGTCTCACTAGAATTTTTAAAATTCCTTGATCAATCTTATGATCTTCAATAATTGCCCTTCCCGACTGGAAGCCTACAGACGCCATATTTCTCACGAGCTGCACTTCAGAGTGAATAGGATACGCCTTCCGGTGCACATGCTCATCTCTGCCGTCTAATACCTCTACGTATTTTGGATGCCACTCCATAATCACTCCATTGTCTGTATATACGAGATACGTAGGTAAACCGTGGTCAGAAAATTTTCTATATGCATGAAGAAAACACGCTTGCCGACCATTGGAACAAAGGCATGAACCAAACGGTGGTGTGGGTAAAATTTCTAACCTTCCCTCATGACTTTGGGGAAGTGCAGAATGCGCAAAAACCACAGTCAAATTTCGATCAACATATGATCGTACATACTTACAAATACCATCTGTCGGCATTCCCCCAATCTGCCTTTGCCGTATTTCCCTTTCTAAGATAACGCACTGCTCTCTGGTAAGATTACTGATTTGTTTTGCCTGTAAGCCATAGGTCAAAAGTAACAAAATTTCGAGATCATCAGGTGGATTGCAAAGTCTGGTTATAAAAGAAGAACGAATACTATCGATAGCCTTATACATTGCAGGGAGAACTCTTCTGTCAGCCTGTAACCTCTCCTCTGCCTCGGGAGGTAAAATAAATGGAGAAACAGGTTGAATGTCTGCTCCATTATCGTCAACCCCAGCATCGCTTGCTTGATGTATGGTGCACGATCGTTCAGAATCCATATATTGAATATAACATAAAAATAAAATAAAGCAATATCTGAAATACCCCTGTGTACGAACGTCCCTACACCACGAGTTCCCCCTGCCGAAG
>CAZDQZ010000016.1:14670-18065 GCA_964507835.1 uncultured Candidatus Peribacteria bacterium
CCACCGGAGTGGAGGATGGCGAGAGCACGTGTGATGCCGATGTCGGATGCAAGAATGACGTCTATAGATCTGAGGTATGAGTTCTGAGTGATGAGAATCGTAGTACTCAAACCTCAAACCTCAAACCTTTTTTTCGCTTCCTCGATCTTCTTCTCCACAATCGGAGACATCGTGATCGTCATCGGCACCGCCACGAGTTTCTCGCCAATCTTCAGCCGGACTTTCTCGGAGCCAGCGAACGTCTGGAAGATTTGACGAATCTCGAGCAACAGTTCCTTCGGCGCTCTAGCGGGGAGGGAGATGGTGTGGATGGAGATTGATGAGTCTTGAGGTATGAGTCTTGAGGTTTGAGCACTCATAGGAATAGGAGCAGGCGTTGACTCAGTCTCAATGCTCATACCTTTAAGCTTCAGTGCTTTTAGTGCAGATTCCGTTTCCATCCCTCCTTGGATCCACTCCGCGAGGGGGCCAGGGGTACGATCAGCATCTTTTTCGTCCGCTGGTTTTGGAGCATCAGTGACAACTTTTTCTTCTGTCGGGACAGCGATGCGTTCCGTCACAATGTCGCCCTCTTCTGTCACGACTTCCACGACCTCCGCCTCATGGCGACGCGCAGTGCCACGCCAATTCTTTGCCTCCTCTTCATTGAAGAGGCCGTCAGCCTTGGCACGCTCGACCATTGTTTCGAGTGATGCACGCTTGATTGCTTCCACCTTGAGTTGCGGTAAACCCATGCGCATATCGAGAACACCCGCCATGACGAGGAAGGAGTCTTTCTTCTCGAGAATGTCTTTGAACTGCGCGTACGCACGTGGGAAGAGTGTGGCTTCCATCTTTCCGGTCGGATCTTCGATCGTGACGATCGCCATCGTGTCGCCTTTCTTCGTGTGGATCGGTTTGATCTGTTCCATAATTCCTGCGACCGTAATCTTGTGACCGACGTCATCGGCATTCAATGTCTCGATGAGGCGCGCTTTCTTCCCGATGTACTTCCGGAGGCCCGCAAGCGGATGACTACTGACGAAGAGCCCAAGGGTTTCTTTCTCCCACTGGAGCTTCTGGTAGCCTGTTGCAGGTTCTTGCGGAGCAAACTCGATGTCGACTCCCGAGCCTGCTGTACTCATCGACGCGAACATATCGGTCTGCGAGGCGCCAACGTCTCCGACGGATTTACTGAAGTCCGCGATCTTCTCGTACTGCGCAACGAAGACACCGCGTTCACCAAGGGAATCGAGTGCGCCGGACTTCGCGAGCGATTCGAGGAGCTTCTTATTGAGGAGCTTGCTTGGGACACGACTCGCGAGATCCTCAATCGAGCGAAACGGATGCCTGTCTTTGCCTTCGGCGCCATCGCGTATCTCGATGATCTGACGGATAGAACTCTCTCCCACTCCTTTGACTCCGAGGAGTCCGAAGCGAATTGTGCCGTCCTTGAGCGCCGTGAAATGTGCGAGGGATTCATTGATATCCGGCGGAAGAACTTTGAGACCCATCGCGCGCGCTTCTTCGATCTCAATGCTGATGCGATCGGTATCACCTGCCTCGCTACTCAGCAGTGCCGCCATGAACTCGGTGGGGTAGTGCGCCTTCAGGTATGCCGTCTCGTACGCGATGCGCGCGTAGCACGCACCGTGCGACTTGTTGAAACCGTAGTTCGCAAACGGCGTGATGACATCGTCGAAGAGGACAGTCGCAAGCTTCTGCGTGTAGCCCTTCTTTATCGTGCCTTGGATGAATTTATCGCGCTGAGCATCGAGCTCTTTCTTGATTTTCTTACCGATCGCTCTGCGCAGAAGATCGGCTTCTCCAAGTGAGAATCCCGCGAACACCTTCGCCATCTCCAAGATCTGCTCTTGGTAGATACCCACACCGTACGTCGGCTTCAGGATGGGCTCGAGATCCTTGTGCAGATACGACACTTCCTTCAAACCGTTCTTGCATTTGATGTAGTCGGGGATCTTGTCCATCGGACCTGGGCGATACAGCGAGACCATAGCGGTGATGTCGTCGAGAACGCTCGGCTTCAGCTGTTTCAGGTATCTCCGCATGCCCGCAGACTCGAGCTGAAACACTCCTGTCGTCTCTCCGCGCGAGAGGAGCTCGAAGGTCTTTTTGTCATCGGTGGGGATCTCGCTCATCACAATTTTTTTGTCATACATGCGCTCGATGATGAGGAGCGCTGTCTGAATAATCGTAAGGTTCTTGAGGCCGAGGAAGTCCATCTTCAGGAGTCCAAGCGCTTCGAGTGGCTTGGCATGGTACTGCGTAATGATGACGTTCTCGTCCTTGGGGGCGCGCTGGAGCGCGGTGTACCGCACGGCGGGCTCCGGCGTGATGACGACACCGCACGCATGCACCGAGACGTGACGTGCCTTGCCCTCGAGCTTGCGTGCGATCTCCATGATCTTCGTGTACGTCTCATTGCCCTTGATCGCTTGCTGAAGCTCATCAGTACCGATGGCTTCGTCGAGCGTGGTTCCGGGGCGATCGGAAATAAGTTTCACAAGTGCATTCATCTCCGTAAACGACACACCGAATGCGCGACCGACGTCTTTCACTGCAGCACGAGCAGCGAGTGTCCCGAAGGTACAGATCTGGATGACGCGATCGGCTCCATACTTCTCACGCACGTACTCGAGCACTTCATCGCGTCTGGTATCAGCGAAGTCGATATCGATATCTGGCATGGAGATGCGCTCAGGATTCAGGAAGCGCTCGAAGAGGAGTCCTTGGGCGATGGGATCGAGCGTCGTGATGTCCAGCACATAACTCACGATAGATCCTGCAGCCGATCCACGACCTGGCCCCACGGTAATGCCTCTGCGCTTGGCCTCCTGCACGAAGTCCGCAACAATGAGGAAGTACCCCGAGAACCCCATCGTCTCGATGACCTGGAGTTCGTATGCCAATCGATCACGAATTACTTTTTCCTGCGCGGGATCCTTCATCTGCTTCGCGTACTTTTTCATCAGAGCGTCTTCGCAGTTTTTCTTGAGAAGAGACACCTCAGTCTCGCCTTTCTGCACTGGGAATGTCGGAATGCGGTACGAACCGAACGCGATGGACACAGAACATCGATCAGCGATCACGCGCGTGTTCGTGAGCGCCTCAGGAACGTGTGCAAATGCCTTCTGCATCTCGTCAAATGGGCGCATGGAGAAGTCGCTATCACGCATCGTGAAGCGACCCGTGTCACCCACGTTCGCATTCTTCTGAATGCAGAGGAGGACGTCATGCGCCTCCGCATCGTCGAGCCTGCAGTAGTGACTATTGCACGTCGCAACGACGGGCACGTTCAGCTCTTTGCCAAAGCGGATGAGCTGTTGATTCACCTCCGCTTGCCCCGGCACATTCGGAAGATCCATGAGCTCGTAGTACACATTCTCGCTCCCAAA
>CAZDQZ010000017.1:0-1229 GCA_964507835.1 uncultured Candidatus Peribacteria bacterium
GTAATAATATGAGATAATAGTACGATCACTTGTCAAATGCCCCTCAATCCTCAAGAACTACAGGCCGCCACCAAGGCAATCCTCAGTGCAGAGAAGATTCTCTTCATCCCACATGCGAATGTGGATCCGGATGGCCTCAGCAGTGCCCTCGCATGCTACTCACTCTTCTCTCAGCTCGGCAAGGACTGCACCGTGATTTGCCCGGATACTCCACCTGATTCACTGAGCTTCCTCCCGAATTACGAGAGACTGAAGACGCAGATCGATGCCAAGCAACAGTTCGTCATCACGCTCGATCTCGCCGGTGGCGTGGAGGTCGATAGTCTCAAGTACACGATTGAGGATCAGAAAGTGAACATCATCGTCGTCCCAAAGAAGGGGAAGCTCACAACGAAGAGCGTGAGCATGTTCGATGCAGGATCTGGCTACGATCTCATCGTCGTGGTCGATAGTGCTGATCTGACTCTCCTCGGTTCCGTGTATGCAGACAATGTCGATTTCTTCTCGAGCACACCGATCCTCAATATCGATCACCACGTGAGTAACTCCCGTTTTGGTCAGACGCACCTCATCGATACCGTCTCGGCGAGTGCGACCGAAGTTCTCTACTTCTGGTTTAGTTCGGTGCCCGAGTGGAAACAGAAGATCACGCCCGATATGGCGACACTGCTCCTCACGGGACTTATTACCGATACACGGAGCTTCCAGAATCCCAACACCACGCCACGCTCTCTCGAGGTTGCAGCCAATCTTCTCGACTTAGGCGCGCGTCAACAGGAGATCATCCAGCATGTGTACAAGACAAAGCCACTCACGACACTGAAGATCTGGGGGCGTGCTCTCAATCGTATTCAGATCGATACGGACGCACGCATCGTGTGGTCTGCGATCAGTCGTGAGGATCTGCAGGAGATGGGGGCGAAGTCCAAGGAGACAGCAGGGATCCTCGATGAGCTCATCACCACTGTTCCCGATGCGGATGTGCACATTCTCTTCACGGAGATCGAGGACGGAGGATTCAAGGCGAGTATGCGTTCTTCTCCCGCGGTCGATGTGAATCAGATTGCCGGCAAACTCTTCCAGGGTGGAGGGCACGCTCGGGCGTCTGGATTCAAAATGAAGGAGTACGGAAACTTTCAGTTGACCGTCGTCGAGTGTGTGCAGAAGATCAAAGAAGAGCTGAAGCGTGCGAAGAGCGGGTCTGAATCCGTGACACCGGTACAGAAGGC
>CAZDQZ010000017.1:1329-6421 GCA_964507835.1 uncultured Candidatus Peribacteria bacterium
CTCGTCCAAGTTGCGAAAATCTTAGGCTTATCCGGACAAGAGCTCCGCAAGGAACTCATGCAGGTTGATTTTGGCGTGAAGCCGACGGATCGTGAGGTCTCTGATAATTTGGCGATGGGTGTCATTCGTTTCGTTGCGAATCGTCGTAAGATCACCGTCGACTGGGATGAGGTGGAAGCGATCAGAGGAGGGAAGTCTGTTGACGATGGAGGAGAAGAATCTGATGAGACAGCGAAAGCGACACCTACTTCGGATGATGCTTCTGCACCTGCCGTGACACCGGAAGCTCCATCACAGAAGACGGTGAAGACGGACAATCTCAACGTGATGAGAAAGCTGACGCTGGAGGGAGTATCCAAGGAGGCGATCGACAGAGAAAAGCAGGCCCTTGCGAGAGAAGCACCGAAGAAGACACTTTCGAAGGCAGAGCTGGATCAGCGTGCGACGGAAGGCAAGATTCTCCAGAAGCTCCAGCACCGAGATCGTTCATTTGACGCACAACAGCAAATCAAGCAGAAATCCGGTCCTGTATTCATTCCAGCGCAAATCTCCGTCAAGGAATTCGCAGAGAAAGCAGGCGTACAGGTGCCAAAGGTCGTCTCCGCACTCATGAAGAATGGTGTCATGGCGAACATCAACCAGCAGATTGACTTCGATACCGCATCCATCGTTGCTCTCGAGCTTGGGATCACCGTGGAGCGCGAGCAGGGTGAGGTCTCGGTCGAGGCACTCCTCAAGAATGACTTGGCGGCTCTCATGAAGGAAGACGATCCTGCACTGCTGACCTCCAGGCCACCGATTGTCACTGTCATGGGTCATGTGGACCACGGCAAGACTGCTATTTTGGACGCGATCCGCAATGCGAATGTCGTCGCTGGGGAGGCTGGAGGGATCACACAGCACATCGGTGCGTATCAGGTGGAGCACAGTGGTCGCCGAGTGACATTCATCGACACCCCTGGTCACGAGGCATTCACAGCGATGCGCGCTCGCGGAGCGCAGATCACTGACGTTGCGGTTCTCGTCGTTTCTGCAGAAGAAGGCGTGAAGCCGACGACGATCGAGGCGATCAATCACGTGAAGGATGCAGGGGTACCCATCATCGTCGCCATCAACAAGATTGACCGACCGAACGCGGACATCGAGCGCGTGAAGGGTGAGCTCGCCGGTCACGGTCTACAGGCGGAAGACTGGGGTGGCACCGTTCCGATGATTCCGTGTTCTGCACTGACGAAGAAGGGCATTCCTGAGCTCATCGAGCACATCCTTCTCGTCGCCGATCTCGAGGAACTCAAGGCGAACGTTCATCGTCCCGGTATCGCGACCGTTGTCGAGAGTCACCTCGATAAGTCACGTGGTCCGATCGCGACAGTTATCGTCAATACAGGGACACTCAAAGTAACGGATATCATCGGTTGTGGAGGTGTCGAAGGGAAGGTGAAGTCGCTGGTCGATGAACATGGTAAGCGCGTCATATCCGTTGGCCCATCGGCTCCAGTCATCGTGTCGGGCTTCGATGCAATGCCGAGCCTGGGCGACATTCTCCAAGTCTTCGCAACAGAGAAGGAACTGCAGACGTACCTCGTCGCGTATCGAGATTCCAAGGCGAAGGAAGGTAAGCGTGGTTTCGCTGACCTCGTCAGCAGACTCTCGGAAGGCAAGCTCAAAGAACTCAAGATCATCCTGAAGACCGATGCACAGGGATCACTCCAGTCCATCGAAGAGGCACTGCGTAAACTTGCAACGACGGAAACACACACTAAGGTCATCCATGCCGCGATCGGCGATATCTCCGAGAGTGACGTCATGATGGCCGCCGCCGGTGGTGCGCTCATTGTTGGATTCTGCGTGGATGCATCGACACCGGTGCTCAAGACTGCTGATCGCGAAGGCGTGAAGATCAAGCACTATGACATCATCTACAAGCTCCTCGAGGACATCGAGTTGCTCCTCAAGGGGCTGATTGTACCTGTCGAAGAAGAGAAGATCCTCGGACACCTGGAGGTGCGTGGTGTGTTCTTCACGAAGGGAAGCGAGCAGATCATCGGTGGCAAGGTCACGGATGGCATTCTCAAGCGCACACCATTTAGACTACTGCGTGATGGAACGCAGGTGGGTACCGGACGCATTTCGTCACTCAAGCTCATCGATAAAGACATCAAGGAAGCGAAAGAGGGGATGGAGTGCGGTATGCGTATCACATCCTCGACGCCGATTGCCCTTGGAGATAGTCTCGAGTGCTACATCAAAGAGTTCACCCGCGTGGCGTAGGACAAAATCTAGGAGATATTTTTACGAGAACTTGATCTCATCTCTCGTGCGTACGAGTTCTGCGAGCACATCTCCCATCTTGTTGGATGATTGTTTCGCGAGTTCCCGGAGCGTCTGTCCGCGCTCCGCATCGGACTTCAGTGTTGCGAGGACTTTTGACAGTGGAGTGTTCCCTCCCGTCACGCTTCCGATGAGCGCATTACTGAGCGCAGGTTGGCTCAGGAGTGGCCTAAGCTTGCCATTTTTCTGCAGTTCCGTCACTTCCTCAATGGCGAGAGCCCCTTCCTTCCCCCTGAACGCCCCGATCGCCATGAGTCCCTGTTTGCCGATATCATTGAGCTCCTGGAGTCCTTTGATGCTCTGTGCCGTTCCACCCATCAGCAGTGAAGGCTTGAGAGCGAGTGCTGTTACCCCGGCCCAGAGATACATGGGCCACGTGACTTGCCCCCACTCGCCCTTGATGATGCGGTCTTTGATCATGATGCCACCACCGAGAGCCGTGAGGAGTCCGCCACCGATAACGGCAATCAGTCTGAGAGGCCGACTATCGAATGACCCCGACATTTTGCTGATTTCTTTGTGGAGTGTGCTGTACCCATTTCTGACGGGATCAGTACTCGCGACGAAGTCGAGTGAGCGCTCGAGTCGACCGATGCTGGATCCAATCGTGGGGGAGAGCAACGTACCTGTCTTCTTGATTTTCTCGAGCGTCGCGCGGTGTGCGTTCACTCTATCCATGCTGACAGCGATGCTGATCTTCCCGTTTGGAGCAGTGTTCTGGAGGAAGAACGGATTTCGTTCTGTTGTGGTGAGATCGTCCGCTATTTTGATGAGTTCCGTGAGCGCTCGCACGCTTGGATCGTTCTGATCGGCGTCCTTCGGTAACTGAGCCTCCAGTTCCCCCTTGAGCCCGGCATTCATCGTGAGGAGCTTGTCCCTGATGATGTCGGCGCGGATGCTGACAGTTTGATTGTACTTCTCCAGCGCTCTCTCCATAGCACTGCTTGCCATGTCTGCTCCGCCTGGCATTGTGAGGCTTAGAATTGCTTGATTGAGGCTCTGGAGTGCAGAATTTTTGAGAGCCATGCATGTCGGTAGCCGAGGATCTCCTTGAGCTTCTTTCTGGAGTTGATCCGCAAACTTGTTGATCTCTTGTACCTCCTTCTGCAGGGAAGCTTCATTGAGTCTGCCGATTTCGGTGGGTGCGGAGGACATTGTGTTTTATTTATTTCTCTTTATCGACAAGTTCTTTAATTTGGGTTTTGATGGCTGTCAGATCACCAACCTGACCAGTGTTAGCAATTCCTTGGATTCTCAGGAGAATGTCTTTCTGACTGGCGTTCGCATGCATTGATCCAATGGCATCTAAGACCTCCTTTCTCTTCAGAATTGTGGTATCTGTAGGATTAGTCTTCAGGTCGTTGATTGCTTTAACAATGGCTTGTGTCTGTTGTTGTGATTGCTGAGTACCCTTGCTGAGTGCTTGGGCCGCCGCATTGATCGTTGCCTGGTTCAGCGGATTCTGAGGGTTTGTCGTATTCGTTGCTGTTCCGAGCGCCTGACTGAACGGGATACCGGTTCTGGCTGAACTACGGATGGCATCACCAACTCTCGATGGGAAGTGCAGTGCGCCACCGATGTTCATGGACTTGCCACCCGGCATCGGGAGAGGGAGGAGGAGCGGAGCCTGGAGACCAGCGGAGAAGAGACCTTCGCCAATTCCCTTGAGCTTGCCAGTGAATCCGCTGATGTACTTGTTCTTCTCAAGCGCCTTGAATGCGCCCGTCCACAGGATGCCGACAGCAGCGACGATCCACAGCAGTGGCCACCACGATGTGAAGCCGGCGACGAGTGGGATATTCCACGACATCGGAAAGGAGGCACTGGGGGCTGGCACTTGTGCTACGGTCGTGAGCATGACGAATCCGATCGTGAGGGGGAGTGCGACCATTGCAGGCAGGAATGCCGCATTGAGGAAGTCATCCCAGATGTCGAACTCAAATCCGAAGACATTCGTCCCGAGCTTGCCATTCACGACGAGCCCGAGGAAGGTGAAGGGCATGAATGCCGTCGTGACCCAAATGATGACGATACGGGCGAGGAGGCCTGCGACGAGACCAATGAGAGGGAGGACGACTGCTGCTTGGATCAGGAATGTGATGGCGATAATCATGATGATCTGCAAGTTCACGACAAAGGCGCGACCGGATGTTGCTGGTACACCTCCGGCAATCGAGGCGGGTACTTGCGTCAGCTCGAGGATTTTGGCGAAGTTGACGACGAGTCCGTTGATCATGACGTGTCCGACCCCCATGTTCCCCGTCGCCATGACGTTCTGGTAGGTATCGAGCTTGTAACAGGCAATACCACTGACACAGGCACAGTCTGGAGCGGTCAAACCAGCACAGAAGGCAGTTTGCTGGGGGCCATCGCCAAAGAGATTGATATCCGTGACGACTTTGCACGGCATCGTCCCACCGGCGGGATTAAACGTCTGACACCCGAAGTTCCCCATGATCTGCGGGATCGAGTAGATGGTGGCGGTGAGGATATTGGCAACGTCGATGATGACTCTTGGATAGAACCACGAGAAGTTCACGAAGAGCACGGCGATGACGAACGTCATCAGCTTCTCGGTGACGAACTTCTTGTTTGCCGTGACGATGGTGTAGAGAGCGACTCCGATGAGCATGACAGCGAAGCCGACGTTCATGAGATCCCGCGAGAGACGCCAGATGTTGTTGAGGGCACTCATCATCTGTGGATTCGTGAAGAAGTCTGCCTGCAGGAGGTACTGTACGAAGTTGAGCACGATCAAGAT
>CAZDQZ010000017.1:6521-17837 GCA_964507835.1 uncultured Candidatus Peribacteria bacterium
TCGTGAAGAAGTCTGCCTGCAGGAGGTACTGTACGAAGTTGAGCACGATCAAGATAACGACATGCATCAAAGTATTGATGACGGTGATCTTCTGAACAATATCTGAGATTCCTAGCTGTGCTCCGGCATTATTGGGTGTAAGGAAGACGTTTTGAGCATGAACTGTTCCTGCGTGCAGAAATAGTCCAATACCAAGGATCGTACCCATGAGCACAGTGGTTTTTTGTGTGAGTCGCATAAATCTCATTATTCTAGCATATTTTTGGCTTATTTACAATGAATATCCTAATCTTCGATGACATGGCAATTCTCAGCTGATTCAGTTCGCTGACTAGAGATTCTTGCGTTCTCTACCAATTTCTCTGACAATTTTACGGAAAATTGAACATTTCTTCGTTTTTTACCGCTTGTTCAATAAAGTTGTAACCTCAGTAGTTTTTGTATTACTTATTTGTTCATTACTCTTATTTTACATGAGGTACTACTACTATTTTTTGGCTTACAGTAAATACTTATATAGTACAAATTTAGTATTCATGTAGTCTGTATAATTTTCTTGCTCTTTCACTACATTATGAGTAACATTTGTGAACAGAGATCGATTTCTTCCTTTGAATCCTGCATCCATGGTTCATGACGCACTGAAATCACTGTTCAGCTCACAGACGCGTGTCAAACTCCTTTCTGTATTCCTCCTCCATCCAGAGGAAGAGTACTTCATCCGACAGTTGACCCGTCTCCTTGGCGAGCAGATCAACTCCATTCGTCGCGAGCTCGAGAATCTCCGACGGATGGGACTCGTGAAGGCCAGGCACCGCAACCGCAAGAAGTACTACAAAACCGATACGGACTTCATCTTCTACCAGGAGCTCCGTAGTATGTTTAGTAAAGAGGTGAAGGGAGGGGAGAATGCGACTGTGATCACGCTCAAGAGCCTTCCAGGACTCTGTTTCCTGGAGCTCGGGGGTGCGTTCGTGGGTACGCACAGCAAGGTCGATCTCCTCATCGTTGGCGATGTGAAGAAAGAGGTGATCGAGCTCCTCCTCGCGCAGGATCCTTCCATGCGGAATGTGAAGTACTCTCTCTTCTCCAAGGCAGACTTCCTCTATCGCCTAAGCCTACGAGACCGCTTCATTCTAGAGATCGTCGATGATCCACGTCACGTCGTTGCCTTCAATACGATCGAAAAAGAAATGGAGGAAGCGAGGAAGTAGGGGGTACGGAAGGTGAGGTAGGTAAGGTAGGTAAGGAAAGTGGGGATGTTACTTTTAGAGTTCACCAATATTATTCCTCTCTATTATTTACACTTTACACCCACTATTTTTTCCAGTACATTCCTCCAGCTCATGCCAAGTCAGGTACTACATTTTCAGGCCGCGAAGCTCCCCAAGGATCGTCCCGTGATCGAGCCTGGCTACACTGTACGTGTTCACCAGAAGGTTCAGGAAGGAGACAAAGAGCGCGTGCAGATTTTCGAGGGTCTCGTCATTGCCGTTCACAATGGTCATACGCTTACCGATCGTTCCTTCACCGTTCGTAAAGTCGTCGATGGTGTCGGTGTCGAGCGCGTCTTTCCTTGGCTTTCGCCGATCATCGTCAAGATCGAGGTGAAGAAGGTGGCACAAGTTCGTCGCGCAAAGCTGAACTTCCTCCGTGGTCGCAGTGGGAAGAGTGCTCGCATCAATGAGCGTTTCACGAATGCCGATGAATTCCAGGTTGCTGTCGCTCCTGCTCCAGTCAAAGAAGAGGTCGTCGCTACTGTTGCTCCAGACGCTGAAGCCAAGTAATACACGGTAGGATGTTCTGTGCGTGAAGCTTTTTCGCTGTTCAAGTATACGATGATTGGTCCATACTTTCTGTGTTCCTCTCTCTTTTTTGTCTCGTCCCTTCATTCTCATTGGCAATTACGGCGCAGGGAATATTGGCGATGATGCACTCGCTGAGTATTTTCTGAAGACTGTACAGAGCGAGAACGTGTTGATGGTCCGTGCGACTAGGGTCCCCAGTTCACTCCCTCGATTACCGTTTGGTTTCCGATCGTTCTTGCGACCATGGTGGAGAACAATCATCGCGATTGCGCGTTCGCGTGGCATTATCTATGGAGGGGGCACACTGTTTACGGATACCGAATCGATCTCGGCATGCGTGATGTGGTGGATGTACGCGGGGGTTGCTCACATTTTTTCAAAGCCTATTTACCTCGCTTTTCAGGGAGTGGGGCCTTTTCGCACACGCCTTGGAGAGTGGATCGCTCGTCGCGTCTTTCAGACGGCTACGTACATCTCGGTTCGTGATGAACCGTCGCTCGCGAGAGTGCGTGCATGGAATCTTCGTTCTGCTCCTGTTCTCACCTTCGATCCTGCGTTTGTTCGCTTCCTCGAATCACAGACGCAGAATTCTACGGAGCGAGTTCTCACGCTCATTCCACGTCATAATTCCGGTGAATCATTCTTGCTTGCGAGTCTGCAGGCACTCGAGGAATCGTCATGGGATCACGTACAGATCGTTCTCATGGATCCTTCGGTTACTGAACGCGCGTTTGCAGAGCGTCTACGTGCCCTTCCTCTGGCAGAGCAGGCTCAGGTACTCCCTGTGCGGTCTGTCACTGAGTTCCTCGATGTGGTATCGACGTCAACACTCGTGGTGGCTGAGCGGTTCCATGGCCTCCTCGCTGCGACGGCTCTTCGCATTCCTTTTCGACTTATTTCAACAAATCCTGGGGATAAGTTCTCAACACTTGCTCGGTACAGTGATCCGAAGAATTCTGATCCCACGGCTCTCCTCGATCTCGTGAAGGCAGGCGAAAGATCCCTTCTGCACGCACTCCACTCCTCAGAGTGAATGTGTCGTTGGTTACTCTGGTGTTTTGGCTCTCCTATGCCTAGGATAGAGCCGATGGCCATTCGTAATTTCTGCATCATCGCGCACATTGACCACGGCAAGTCGACGCTCTCCGATCGCATGATGGAGATCACGGGCGCTCTGGAGACACGTGTGCTCAAGGAGCAACATCTCGATTCGATGGATCTGGAGCGCGAGCGTGGTATCACGATCAAGCTCACTCCGGTGCGCATGCGGTACAAAGACACGGAGCTCAATCTCATCGATACGCCGGGGCACACCGATTTCCGCTATGAGGTAAGCAGATCGCTCGCAGCGTGTGAGGGTGCGATTCTCCTTGTCGACGCATCTCAGGGCATCCAAGCTCAGACGCTCGCTGTGCTCTACATGGCGATGGAACACGACCTCGTCATCATCCCTGTGCTTAATAAGATTGATCTTCCCGCTGCGGATCCTGAGCGTGTCAGCAATGAGGTGATCAAGATGCTCGGGTGCCGGATGGACGATATTCTCAGAATTTCTGCCAAGGACGGCACGGGTGTGCGAGAAGTGCTCTCTGCTGTCATCGATCGCATCCCGGATCCCGCATCGGTACAGCGTAAAGATGTTATCGCGTCGAGTGACGGTGCGAGCCGGGCGCTCATCTTCGATGCGGTGATGGATGAGTACCGCGGTGCCGTTGCTTACGCCCGCGTGATGGAGGGGGAGTTTCGCAAGGGGATGAAGGTGCGTCTCCTTGGATCGAAAGTTGACTTCGAGGTACAGGATGTAGGGTACTTCTCGCCGAAGTACATCTCGGATGCGTCGCTCAAAGCAGGGCAGATCGGCTACATCGTCACGGGGCTCAAGAACGTGGCAGAGGCTCGCGTGGGTGACACGATCGCGTCATCACCAGAGCTGTCTCAGCTCCCGGGGTACGCCAAGGTCCAGCCGATGGTCTTCGCAGGACTGTACCCGACACAGGCCGATGAATACCCGAAGCTCCGCGATTCGCTTGAGAAGCTCTCGATGAATGATGCAGCCATCGACATTAGCTACGAGCACAATACTGCCCTCGGCAATGGCTTCCGCTGTGGCTTCCTCGGGCTTCTCCATATGGATATCATCCAGGAGCGACTCGAGCGTGAGTACGATTGCGAGCTCGTGATCACTGCACCGAGCGTTCTCTACGAGGTGAAGCTGAAGGCGTCTCGGCCGGCGTCGGTCGTCCGAGCGAGCTTACTGCGCATCGATGATCCGACGATCGCACTCATCAGTAACCCCGCTGAACTGCCTGATCCCACGTACATCGAACAAGTCCTGGAGCCGTGGGTTCGCCTCGAGATCGTCTGCAGGCGTCAGGATGTGGGTCCGGCGATGCAACTCGTGCAGGAACGGCGTGGAACCTACCTCTCTCTGGAGTACATCGACGATGATAGAGCACTCATGCACTTCGAGGTTCCGTTGGCGTCGATTATGCTCGACTTCTTCGATAAGTTGAAGTCATCCTCTTCGGGATACGCTTCCCTCAGCTACGAGCATCTTGGGTATCGGACCGGCGATCTCGTGAAGATGGATATCCTCCTCCTCGGGGAACCGGCTGACGCACTCAGTGTCATCATTCATCGTAGTGAAGCGAGGGATGTCGGCGATAAAATTTGTAAACAGTTGAAGGAGGTCATCCCGAAGGCTCAGTTCAGCATTCCCATTCAAGCGGCGATCGGAGGGAAGATCATCGCGCGTGAGGATATCGCAGCCCTCAGAAAGGACGTGACGGGCTACCTCTACGGTGGCGACGTCACGCGCAAGAATAAGCTCCTCGATAAGCAGAAGAAGGGCAAAAAGCGCATGAAGCAGATGGGCAAGGTCACGCTCAGTCAGGATGCGTTCCTCGCAGTTCTCAAGAGGTAAGGTCTTCTTCCTCATCTCTTTCTTTCCCCTCGGATTCCTCCCGAAGTGCTTTGAAGTACTTTTCCATCGTACTCAGGTGTTCCTCCAGGATGTCTTGGAGAATTTTGATAGTGAGAGGCTCGAGATCTTCGTACGAGACGAGGCGTCCAAGGAGAGTGAAGTAGTCAACGAGGACAAATGTCGTGAGCTGGAGGACGGATCCGTCGATGTTGTTTTCATCGATCATAAGCTTCGAGAGTATTTTGACGCCCTCGATATTGACGACCAGTTCCAGTCTCGTCGTCCACACGAGAATATCTCGACGAGCCTCAGGAGTCAGTCCATCGTTTCTCGCATGTTGTACAGCGTCCTCTGGAGGTTCGATTCTCATATTTTTCTCGGCGATGTACTCTTCGACTGCCTCCTCAGATCCTTTATGGATGAGCGAAAGGATGGCGAGCACGAAGATCGAGGGACAGTCACGTGCGACGAGGCGCGAAATCAGCTGAAAGAGGTGCGCGTACTTGTCATCGGAGAGAAATTGCTTGATGGTGATCGCCACACGATCATCACGCCTCCTCGCTTTCTTCTCCTCCTTCGCGATCTGCTTGATCTGTTGCTGAGACTGCGCAAAGCGTTGCTTCGCTTGCTCGGACACTTGCTCGGATGCTCCTTGTCCTCCTTCGCCGGGGGTGAATGACTCTAATCCTCCAAATTCACTCATAGTGGATACAGGGTAACAAGGACGCTCGCTTTTCGCCAGCGTCGGTGCGTATTGTACACAGGATGGTTATGCAGCCTTCGCAGGCTTCTCGACATCTGCTTTGACGTCGATGGTGAGCGTGGATGACGAAGCGCCGACCGTCAGGGTGACGGTGTGCGTACCGGCTGTCTTGATGTGATCCTTCAGTGTGATGGCAGAGGAAGGAACCTCGATACCGTACTCCGACTTGAGTGTGTCTCGGATGACGTCTTCTGTGACCGATGCGTAGAGTTTGCCTGTCTTAGCTGCCTTTGCCGAGATGTGGAGCACTTTGCCTCCGATAGCTGAACTGACAGAGAGGAGCAACTGTCTCTCCTGTTCACGTTCGAGAGCGCGACGCTTGATTTGCTCTGCGTACTGTCTGCGGACGTTCGGGGTCACAACGATCGCCTGCCGTGATGGGAGGAGGTGGTTGAGGGCAAATCCAGGAGCTACGACGATCAGATCGTTTTTCTTGCCGATGCCGGAGATGTCAGAAAGGAGGAGAACTTCCATGGGGATCATCGCTTCTTCGTCGAAGAAGCCAAGGAATGATAGGCAACAATCCCTCGGAGCACAAGAGAACTTTTTATCGTGAACATACAGTGTGCCAATAATCCTCGCAGGAGCAAGGATTTTCTCATCTTTTTTCCTACGAAAGCCTTACAGAAGCTGTAGTAGCCACCCTGGGAATGATAGCCACCCTCGTCCCTCGATGAATTTCCGCTTCGTGGTGACGTACCAGTCGGAGAAATGAGCGAAACGATCGGCGTGCAGAGAGAGCTTCTTCAGAGTGATGCCATGGATGGTGTCGTCGTGCGCGTACACCGCGAGAGGGGAGTAGAGGATGATCGCTGGGACGTCTTTCTTCCACTGTTCGTTCAGTGCCTTCAGCGCCTGGGTTCGTGATTTCCCACTGTTGGTCTCTCGGACTTTGGCGAGGTCAGCATCAGCGTCGAACGATGCGTACTGCGATAGATTGAATGCATCGAGTTTCAAGTTCTTCGGATTGTCTCGTTCTTGGATCTGGCTCGAGTGCCAGTAGGGGTAACTGTCGAGGTTGTCGAAGAGCGATTCACCAAAAAGGATGACGTCGTAATTTCTGCGCAGGAGCTTGTCCTCGAATTCCTTCTTCGTCTCCGGTATGTCGATGTTTACCTGTACCCCGAGCGCTCGCCACTGCTCCGCGACGGCGCTCGCCACAGCTCGGTACGTCGCTGGCGTATTGCTCGTGAGGAGCGTGAGACGCAGAGGAGTGCCCTTGTCATTCACGCGTGTATGCGGTTGGTCTGTGGGTGATTTCAAGCGCAAGTACCCGAAATCGAGATAGAGGTCTTGTACGGTGATGCGCCTTGGATCGTTCTGTGCCATCTTCTTACTCGCGATGAACCTTGTCACGAGCTGTTGTTCATCGGAGGCTCGGCGGTAGATCGTTGCGTCACCGATCCGTTCGACGAATGCGGTATCGACGATATCTCCTTTGCCATCCATCATTCTGAGGGTATTGAGGCCAAGTTTCAGCGAGCCACTCATGCCACTGCCAGCCGTCAATTGTACGATCCATGCACCTGACATCGTCTCGGTGCGTGCAAGTGAGCCTGTACTCGCTTTCACGTTATTGATGGTGAGGGGGAAGGTCACGTCTTTCGTCGATCCAGTAATCGTTAGAATGGCTCCCGTGCTGAGGTACGCGATGCGAGGAGCTGATTTCAGAGGACCGGTCTCGTTTGCTTCCCTCTGTTCGAGGAGTCTCTGGAGACGGATCTTCTCCGGCATATTCCAGTTCGATTCGAAGAATGCTCCTTGCCCCGCTGTGGCATCGAAGGTGTACTGCCAGTCGCCGAGGTTGATCTCCAGGAGGGGGGTGTCGATGACGTGGACTTCGTGGATGCTGTCGACGATGGCTTGCTTATTCGTCCCCAGTTGCAAGCCCAGTCGTACATTTCTATCCGATGGGATCGGTCGGTCGAGGTTGAAGAAGAGTCCGACGTACTGCGGGAGTGTGTAGGTGATCGGGTGGAAGCGTTTCGGTAGAATCGGTTCCCCCTCATCACTGCGAGCTGCGAGTCGGACAGCATTCATGTTGAGGATGTCGGTGAGGAGCGTCGTGTAGTCGTTGAATATCCTCAGAATGACACGCTCGATGTTGTACGCAGGCATGGCAGGTCGTGTCCAACGCTGGAGGGTGATTTCGGTCGACATCTCGGTCTGCACCAGGCCTGAGAAACGGTATGGCCCGGCACCGATGGGGTGGAATCCGAAGTCGAGTGTGTCTTGGAGCTTATCGACGGGGACGCCTTCGAATGATGCTTTCGGGACGAGTCCAAGTGTCAGATTACTCGTGAAGAACGAGTAGGGTTTACTGAGCTTGAAGCGCACAGTGCGGTCGTTGATCTTCGTGATCTCTATTCCTCGGAAGTTCTGCTGGAGGATCGGATTGGCAAAACCATTCTCCTGAATCGTCTTGAAGGTAAACATCACATCATCCGCGGTGACGGGGTGAGGACTCTTCTCCGTGGAATCGTGCCAGAACAGGGGAGTCTTCAGCTCTGCTGTGTACACGCGGTTGTCGTCGCTGATCGTTACCTTCGCGAGGTCGTCGACGATGGTCTGTGTATCCGGGTCGTACTTCATGAGCCCTGCGAACACGAGAGCGAGGACGTCCCTGCTGACGTCGTTACCCGTGACGAACCAAGGGTTCAGGGGCTTTAGCTCGCCTACAGAGCCCTCGATGTACGTTCCTCCCTGCTCCGCGGTGTTCATCGTATTCTCGATGTAGAACTTCCGGAGGAGCATCCCGAAGCTGAGGACGAGAATGATCGAGAGGAGTGCGAACGTGATGCGCTCGACTTTCGTCATGGCCGAAAACAGCTTGATGATGGAATGCATGAAAGCGGGGTAGATTCATTCTATCAGAGCACGACAACACTCGACTGTATGTTGAGCGGAGGTCAATCGAAGATGTCTCTACATGTACATGAGGCCCGTCGCGATCACGAGGAATGCTACGCAGATCCAGGTTGTGATGCGGAAGAGAACCTTTTCAGCGCCTCGACGTTGTACGTACGTCGTGCCTGCTCCGCCGAACGTGGCGGAGAGCCCGGATGCGCGGTGTTGGAGCAGGATCAGGAGGGCGAGGAGTGATCCGAGGACGACTTCGATGATGATGAGGGTCTGCTTCATAGTACGGAGAGTGTAGAGGAGGCGTAGAAGGATGACAAATGGGATTATAGGGATCTGGTTCGTATGGCCGATGAAGAATCTCCGTGTGTAGCTTCACAGATCTGGTTGTTGCACAAACGACTGGGTGGATCTCTAAAACTCATGCTTTTATCGTTTCGTATTCTCTAGATCAGTTTAATTGTAATTGTGCCAAGTCTTCATTAGCGTCATTATTCCCTTCTACCCCTTCACCATTATCCAGATAGTAATACCTTTCTTTCTTAGCGAAGCGAGCTTTCAGGTCTTCTGCTAACTCTGGATGCACTTTTTTCAATCTTTCGTACGATTCGTCACTCAGTTCCGCGCTGTATCCTTTCGTGAAGAGTTGGGCTTCTTTCAGAAACTTTTTCACTCCTTTTTCATCCAGCTTGATGGCATAGTTTCCACTCGAATCTTTTGTCAGTTGTCCAGGGAAGTGATTCATCTCTCTGAGTTGTCGAAATTCCGCTGCATATTTCTTCGGCACTAGCATCACAGTGTCATTGCCGTCTTTCACGAGGGCAGTATTCACAATGACTCTACCCATGACGGTTTTATTGTACCCTTCAGGCAGTTTTCCTTTGATGACTGCAAGTTTCCTGGAAAGTTCTGGATCTGCTACATACTTTTTCGCGACACTGTCACCTTCAAAAAACTGTTCATTAGAGTCTTCGACTCCGTGTTTACGATGGAAGGCTTCACGCTCTTTTGCTGTGTCGGTTATTTCTTCTTGACTGAACTTCACTTCAATATTTCGCACGATTCTCGGGATCTCTTCCTTCTGTATATCGAAGATGATTCTATCCTGTTCTATGCGTGCATCGGGATTAATGCTGAGAATTATTTGCTTCCCTAGTGGGGTACTAGCTTCGTTGAGAAGTCGATCTGGGATTTTCAAACTCATATTGTAGCCTTTTTTTTCATCGTATCCAATGTGCACAGTTTGCATGAGTTCCGACATCATATTTACATTCTTCATTTTATTTGGTGCACTGTTGCGAGCGGCATCAATGCGATCATTATAGACTTTTAGAATGTTCTGAGGGCTTTCCTCAGATTCTATGTTCACTCCCTCTTGCGCCAACTTCTCTTCTGCTATCTTAATATCTTCTTGTTTCTCCTTTTCTTCTTTGCTCTTCGAGACTAAAGCACGATCTTGTCGTTCTTGCTCCGTCAATTGATTTCTAGGTTCCGACGTTACATTCGTTTCTTCACTCTCTTTCTGCTCTCTCGCTGTAGTAGTTTTTGGCACATCCATACTTTCGAAATGCGTTAGACGCTCTTCGTCAATGAGACTTTTGAACTCTCGGAAGAATTCCTCAAGGGCAGGACTCATGGGAGATTGGGGTGAGTGTGTATGATCATTATACACTGTTTTCCTCTAGGGCGGAATCTGAAAGTAGGATATTGACGTCATCTAGCTTTCTATAATTTGTAATTTTTAGGATTCAGGTTTCGGTTTGGCCTGCCTGCTCCTCGAGCCTGCCTGCCAGCAGGCAGGTCTGAGCAACCTCGGAGTCGAAGACCGGCAGGCAGGGATGAGGGTGGGTTTTAGGCGGAGCAATCAGTATTAAGAGATTGTTAATGCAAATTTTTAAAGCTAGAAATTGCTCATTGGAATCAATTGATGAAATAACTCCATCATAAATATATTTTTATAGAAAATTATTTTTTTCTTGCCACCGTGACAACCGCAGAAATTTCCACGTTGTTGTGCGGAGGATTTGGATCATACAATCCATGAAGATGATGCAAGTTGTAATATGGGCCAACATTGCTATCAAGAGCGGTAACCCAACCGTTTTCAATAAGCTCCACATCTTTTTTGTGGTCTTCAATTACTCTCCCAATCCTTTCTCTGAACAGGTCTAATGTAGAAATTTGCCCACGTCCATTGTCTGTAATCATAAAACTAGGAAACAGTCCTTGTGAAATTGCTTTTCCCTTATAAGGGCTTACCTCATGCCTTCGCATCATTTCATCACAAACAATGGGCTCTCCTGGCCCCATATCTTGCACATGAACCAAATACCCACCAGAACGAAGCGTTGCACTAATTTCATCAATTGCCAGATCTAATTGCATGGTTGAATCTAAGCACGATAAACCAGTAACAAAATCAGCTTTTTCACCGATAATTTTGCTCAACTCCAAATATGACCCTTCAATAATTGTCGCATATGGATGCAAGTGTTGATTTGACTGAACGGAAGAATGGTTAAGTTCCACCTGTATACAATTCTTTCTTGCCCTAGGCGGAATAAGCTTTGAAGCCATCTCTCCCAGTGGGCCTGATCCAACATCAACTCCGTGTTGACTGCGAATTTTGTGTATATCCCAAGTACTTCTTACAATTGCTTTCAGACCACTTCGTACCATTTTTCTGTACTGATCAAAAGCATGTGTTCCACTCAAGATAACATGGTTTTTCACCATTTCTTCTTCTAACTGCGGATCTCTCATGAAAAAATCTCTTTCATCAATATTCTTATCAAAAAGATAAAATGATTTCAGGCGCTCAATCTCGTTTAGAGGGCGCTCTAATCGTTGGACTTCAAATGCCATAAAGTAGAATACTTTACAATGATATTAGTATATTAGTCAAATATGGTGGGCGCCAAGGGATTCGAACCCCTGACCCTCTCGGTGTAAACGAGATGCTC
>CAZDQZ010000018.1:0-4423 GCA_964507835.1 uncultured Candidatus Peribacteria bacterium
GCGGTCGATGCCTCGCCACCCATCCATACACTTTTTCTCCGATGAATGGTATGCCTGGAATATACAGAATTGGCATCAGAATCCACAGTGGAGGAAGTTCTTTCGTGAGCGTCCTGAAGCCATAAAATCCTTTTGTAATCGATTCATTCGTTGACTTCACATGCATCGCTTCATCAAGAGTTTGGACGGGAATTCCTCCAGCATATTTCTCTCGCACGACAGGATCGTGATAGTTTTCGAACTGTAGTCTCTTCAACCAGTCCAAAGATCGCAGAAGAATGATCACTGCATTACAGAGTCCACAGCGACCATCGAAGAGAATGATTGTTTTTATGAACGCCTTCCGATTGAACCACGTGCGCATCGCAGAGAAGTCATCGTCTTTGAGGAGCCCCACGTATCCCGCGAAGACGATGAGGGAGAATGTACCGACCTCCATAAGCATCATGATTCCCCCGTGCGTGAGGAGCCCCGCGAGGAGGAGCGCACGCTTGAATGTTCCATTGGCATTCTTGGGAAGGAGCCTGATCCACGTGAGCACAGGGATGATGAGAAGGCCGATCCAGAGGGATTGCGTGACGAGGGTGAAGTCCCCGATGGCGGGGCTTAGGTAGCTGACGCCATTGGCAAGCGCAGGTGAGAGCCGTGTGAAATGAGAGTGATGCAGTGTGATGGCGACGGCAGAGCCAGAGAGCCATGTCGTGCCACTCCACTTCTCCATGACGGCTGACGTGTAGAGCACGATCATCTGCCAGAGGAGCAGGCGGTACGGCCAGATGGGCATCGTGCGCCTCTCTGCATCGATGTCCGTGCTCGTATCGCGACTACTCTTCAGTCGCAGACGCAGAGAATCGATGGACATGGCACGACCACACGGCGAGAGGACGAGGATGAAGCCGATGAGCCGTTGGAGGGTATCACCACTGTCGAGTGTGATCTGTCCGTATTCATGGAAGGAGTACATCAGAATGACGGAGACGAGGAGTGATGTCCTCGTCCACACACCGAGGATGACACATGTCAGTGCGAGAAGAAGTGCAATGTAGAGAGCGTGTGTCGTGAATGACGATGCATGGAGGAGCAACGAGACGTGCCAGTCGGCGCGGAAGATCGATGGGCCCATGTCCCTTGGTAGCACTCCGTGTGGGCCGTAGAAGAGATCGACGAGGGACCATTCGGAGAGGAACGTGAGGAGAGCGGTGAGGCCGAAGACGATGCGCATGAGGCCAAAGCCAGTGGCCGAGATGGGTTCGAACCAGAATGTTTTCCACCGTGCCGAGAGTGATGTGATGAGACGCTGGATCATGGTTGTAGAGGTGAGGGGCAGTCGACCATCCCTGCGATTCTCTGCGTTCTCGGGAGATCGCTTGTCTTCAGTCGTGTGAGCGAGAGGAGGTCGTTTGGCAGGACGAAAGAATCGATCCTGAGTCTCAGTTTCTTGGCTTCTGTTTCTGCGCACTGAAAGCGCAGGAATGGTTGCACGAGTGAGGAGTGCGATGTCTCGAGTCTTCCGAGTACCTTCATGAGCTTCGCGTACTCGTAGAATGGGCGTGTCGTTGGATCGATCAACTGTGTCGGAGTCCAGACTCCGTCTGCTTCACGGTCGATGGTGTACTGACTCACCCGGCGGATGGGGTCGGGCGCGAAGAGGTTCCACTGTTGCCATTGACTGAGCGATAGGACGTAGGGAGCTGAGAATTCGTGGAGTCGCTGACCGATGACTCCCATCCCACCGGGGTAGCTGAGTGGGATGATGAAGCACGCCACCGCGAACATGTGCCAGAGACAGAACGTCGGTACGAGCCACGTTTTGAATTTTTTGTACGTCACCATAGTGTCATATTGAAATATTGTTATATTGTTTGCACGCATCACCGTAGCGTTATCGCTTGCGGACAATTCGACAATATAACCATATGACAATTTTTCCGGCCTATTTTCCGCTCGGTTTGAGCAGGATGATTTCTCGACCCACGAATTGATCCGCTCTGCGGTACACGAGGGAGAATCGTCCTTCCATCGTTGGCGTCGTGTGTGGCGGGAGAACAGGCTTGTAGCCAAGTTCGGCGACTGTCTGCCAGATTTTCTCGAGTGGGATGAGGCGCTTCTGTGCGTACCAAATAGGCAGTGTCATGACGATGGGAACACCCTTCAGAGTTTCACTGCAATTCTTCAGGAATTTCTGTGCGAGGATGTCAGCATTCTTTGCGTAGCTTTCGGCATCTTTCACTGTTGCACGATTTTTCAGTGCTGGCCCGAGCGATCCCTCTGTGACGATCACGCTCGGTGCTTCCTTGAGTTCGAATGCCTTCGTTGCGTCGTGCTTCCAGATCACGGCATCGACGTCTTTCTTCAGAATTTTGAAAGTCTTTCTCACCCATTCGACGTTTTTTGTACAGCCTGTCACTGCTTTCTCCGACAGATCAGATCCGAGAATGTGGTGACCGCGCAACATCGCTTCAATGGGGATGACGCCGGTTCCGCAGAAGGGGTCGAAGATAGAGAGCTTTGAGCTTTGAGCTTTGAGCGATGAGTTCTGTACAAGGTATTCACCAAAGTTGAGGAGTAATTGGGCAAGTTTCGGCGGGAGTAGGCCCACCGTTGTATCGCGAACGGGCTTCTCGATGTCACGGAGTGTGTACGCCTTCACGTCTTGCGCGGCGACCGTGCGCCCCACCCAGAGATTATTTTTTTCTTGGACGATGACGAGCTCACAGCCTTCCTTCGGATCGAGGAGGCCTTCGTCATGGAGTTGGATCGCCTTGGCAGGATCACGTTCATTACCAACGAATCGGCTGGAGCTTCCGTGCGCGCGGAGATGCTTCTTGCAGGCCATGTAGAGACCTTTGGCTGAACCTGGCGCAACACCAATGAACCGGAGAGCGAAGACAGCTTTCCCTTTCACACCCTGGAGCTCTGTGGTGAGGATTTGAGGAATATTCGCCAGGGTGGCATCGTCGGAGATTATTTTTTTGCAGAGGAGGATTGTCCCACCCAGTTTGTTCAGGAAGCGTTGGTCGAGCTCTTGGTTGGTTTCAAAGCGCAGAATGCCATTTCCGAGCATGCCCTTCGGCATGAAATCGGGCAGAAGTGCGGAGAATTCTGCAGTCGAGAGTGTCGGGTGATTTCCGATGAACGCGATGTAGGAGTGCATACAGAAAGAAAGGATACGAGTAGCTGACCTTGAATGCGAGGTCAGGGGGATGCAAGCTATAAATTTTATGCTATGATGATACTTGTAGAAGAAAAGTATTGTGGAATGAGTTGGAATGTTTATTTTCATTTGTTAGACGTATGAATTTGTCTTCATTTGATCATCGAGGTGGCAAGAGTGCACTACAGTTTGATCCTCATAGGATACTTCCTGATCGAGATTTTGAGCATCGTATCGGTGTTCAATCTTGCGATATTACAGATGTTTTTCGTGGATCTGAAGATGGTGTAACAATTCATGAGCGAGTAGCAATTATCGAAAGAAACCCTGATCGCCACCTTGGTTTGACGGAGCAGGGAGAAATTCTGATTTCTGAGGCATACGATCTTGTGTGCAACCGAGGAATCCTGAACCGAGTAGCTCATCCGTCAGTGAGTCAGATGTTGGGTGCTTTTTTAGGAGGATGTGAACAGGATCTTGTTTTCATGAGACGATATTCTGAGAACAGCCTATCGATGGAGGGGGCTTGTGTGGCTTTTCCGTCTCACTGGGATCCGCCATCAAAACTAGGATTGCCATTGGAAGCCATTCATCAAGTTGTGCCCGGATTGCAGCGTGATATTGGTCGCAATATTGATCAATTTATTCAACGGATGTCTTCTGATCGAGCGTATCGTCGATCAAATTGGGGTATGAGTTGTTCAAAAGAGAGAAATAATCATCCTGCACTAAAAATACCTCACCTTACTGCAACAACTAATATCGATGATATTTCATTTCGAGTTGAGGACCAATCGCTCATTCGTTTGCCATCTGGCCTCCTTTTTACAATTACTTTAATTCGACAAGATTTGAATAATGTAATGAGTGACCCTGTTGCGTCTGTAGGGTTGTTGAGGGCTTTACGCACAATGCCTGAAGATATGGCTCGCTATAAAGGTCTCTTTGAAATACGACCACATCTTATTAGTATCCTGAATAAAACCTGTCGCGGAGTTGAATAACTGTTGGTTGTATCTCTAAAAAACTGAGATAGTTCGAAGATCGAATTCAAAAAAAGACCCCGAGAGGTCTTTGTTTGTGTTTGGAGCGGGTGTCATTCGTGCGGAAGCGCTTGAATGATGCGCAGAAACTGTGGGTGAGGCGAACCTCGCAATCTACCATGCTTTGGTCTCTTGTTTCTCCTCGTGACCGAACGAAGTCCCCGGACCGGTCTGCCACATCGTTCTTGCGAATGAAGGGAGACACTGGGGAGTTAAAGGGGGTGCA
>CAZDQZ010000018.1:4523-16070 GCA_964507835.1 uncultured Candidatus Peribacteria bacterium
AGAGCCGGAGTGAGGAGCGGAGAGGAAGATAACGATCTTCCGCTACGTTGCATCACACTTCATTTCTTGTGACTGTTCCTCAGGATCTCCTCCCACAGTAACACCAGTACAAACACAGCAACCGGTGCGATGTGTACCATGCCTCTGCTTAAGCCCGTCTGCTTCACTGCTTCTGTGGCCAGAGCCGTGACGAAAACAAAGATTCCCCACTGCAAAACGAGCGCGGTGAGGACGAAGGCGATGAGGAGTGCCTTGCTCCCGCGCACTCTATCGCCACCTGCTAGGATGACGGTCACAGGGAGAAGGAGAGGGAGGAGTAGGAAGTTTGGTTCATGGCTCAGCTGGTACCAGATCGATTGGATCGCGCGCGGACTGAAGGAGAGGCTAAGTGCGCTCACTGCTTTGCCATTGCCGAAGCTGAGGCCGTGAGCGTACTTGAATGCCAGCCACGGAATGATGATGAGCCCTGCGAGTGCGAATGTCTTCAGAGCTGTGCGCTTGAGCTGACTCTGCGAGAGCACCCCGGCTTTCGTCTGTGCATAGAGAGTCCAGCAGATCGATGCGATGACGAGCGGAACGTAGAGAGCCATGCCTTCATTCTTCGTGAAGGCGAGGAGGCCGAGACTGAGGCCACTCAAGGAGAGCCACCCCATCACATCTTTCTCCGTCGTGGCATCGAGGGCACTGGTCACGCAGAGCAGAGTGATGAGTAGGTGTGAGGCAACGAAGACTTCCGCGTACGGATTGACGCCATGGATGAGGACGAGCGGGAGAGCGATGAAGGCGTACACGCCGAGCGCGCTGATCGCAGGGCTCAGGCGCCTGCGGAGCCCATACCAGAGCGTGCCGATGATGCCGAGGTACCAGAGTACCTGGATGCCGTTTACGAGGGACTCATTCCAGGATCCACGGAGAGTGGAGAGCCACGTCTTCATGAGAGGGAGGCTCATGGGGTAGGAGCTCACACCGGTGGAATCCTGCGTCACGTCATTGCCTCCGGGGATTTCGAGCACGATCGCCTTCTCGTGATAGAAAAGCTTGCCACGCATGTTCCAGTTGTTGAAGGAGTCATCCCAGTACGTCGGCACGGTGAATGCGTCGACGGTACCGCTCACGACTTTGATTCCTGACCACAGGAGTAGGATGACGATGAGGACAAGGAGAGGACGACTCGGAGATGGATGGTGCTGTAGAACTGCTCCGGCTGAATTCTGGAGCGTTCCACGCTTCCAGTTCCATAGTAGGAGTACAGCGATACAGATGATGACAGGAGCCAGGAATCCCGTGAATGTGATCTGCGTGATCGTAAGCGCATGGCAGACGAGGATGATCAGCATCATTGCCGTTGGGCCGAGCGTGAAACCGTAGACGATGCGTTCACCACGGAGGAGGAGAGGATGATGCCCTTCGATGGTTCGTAGCAAGAGCCACCCGAGAGTCGCAGGGACTGCGATGCCGATGAGGAGAGCGATGAGTGTCATTATTTCGTTGGTGGGGGAATGGCTTTGGACGTTCGGTATACGAATGACGTTTCATCGAAGACGCCGAGCACAGTCCCCGGTCCTGCGACCTTGACCCCATCGGCGAGCAGATACATATCCTGTGAGATGCGGATATCGGGGCGCATGTAGATCACCCACGTATCATCCCTCTCGAACGAGATGCCAGGCAGAGCAGGGTACGTGAGATAGCGCATATTACCGAGGTACGGCCACGGGTAGGTCGCAAGGAAGATGTAATCGGTGCGGTCGGTGACGAGTGGCTTCACGAAGTCAGCGAAGTCATAGAACTTGTCGCGATCACGGAACGTGCGATCATCGGATGACTTCATTGTGTAGCTCGTCACATCATGGGAGACCCACGAGAGGAATTCTGTTCCCATCCGGAGGTCAAGCAGGAGCCAAAAGCAGGTAAAAACAATGAAGATGCGACGCGCTATCCATGCCCGACGATCTCCGTGCTTCGGCGCGAGGAGCAGGATGCCTCCGATCGAGAGAATGATGAGGACATCGATGATGTATGTCCACGACGTCGTGAGTGGTGGTTGCGAGAAGTACATGAGTCCATGGGCGCTGGGGATCGGTTCGAACTGTGGCCCCCAGAGGAAGTTGATCGTGTAGGGGCGGTAACCGTCAAAGGTCCAGAAGGACACGAGCCCACTCCAGAGTTTCTCGACGATGTTCCACTTCTTGAGGGTGATGTTATGGAGGAGGACAGTGGTGTGTGGAGGCAGAATGATGCCGATTTGCTTCTTGCCATCCATCCAGTATCGATGATGCGTGAGTGAAAATTTTCCTTGTTGTTCGGCTCCCGCGTTGATGGGGATCGATACGGCGAATGTTCGTGCATCCGGGTCACTCATGAGTACCCACGCGAAGAAGAGCTCAGTGTCGCGCGGAGTCGAGACGACGATATCGCCTGCGTCTGCGAGGAACCCTGGATCATCACTCGTGAGGATCGCTCCAGTCTCGGCTTCCGTCGTCAGGATGATGCCCTGATCATGTCGTTGCATTTCGATGGGGCCTTTTCCTTCCCACTGAACATTCACACCACCGGTGCGAAATTCGTACACCTTTTCCTGCATGGCCCATGAGCGCATGGGGACCAAGAGAAGTCCTACGATCAAGAGCCATCCAGACGTACGCATGGGAGAAGTGTAGCGGTTCTGCACAGTCGTCGGAAGATAGAACCACCACACTGTTTTGAAGTGGCCAGGGGAGAGATGCCACGATGATCAATGATTTTTTCGATCCTATTCTTTATTCTGAAAGTGACTTCTTAGACTCTTGTATAACTAATAAAGTCCACTTACAATGCGCAGAAGCTGAAAATTCACCGTTATTCCTCCCTTTATTCTATGTCCGGAACAGTCTCGCAAGTCATCGGTGCAGTTGTCGATTGTCAGTTTCCTCCTGAGGAGACAATCCCACCGATTTACTCAGCTCTCACGGTGAACGTCGGCAAGAAGGTGTTGACGCTGGAGGTGCAACAGCATCTCGAGCAGGGTCTCGTGCGTGCTGTCGCGATGGGAGCGACCGATGGCCTCATGCGTGGAGCAGAGGTGGTGAATACGGGTGCATCGATTCAGGTGCCAGTAGGGCCAGTGACCCTGGGACGCATGTTCAATGTCCTCGGTGAGCCGATCGATGGCATGCCTGCCGTGAAACCCGAGAAGACGTATTCCATTCATCGCCCAGCGCCGTCATTCATGGATCAGTCGACGGAGACGGAAATCCTGGAGACAGGGATTAAAGTCATCGATCTCATCTGTCCGATTCTGAAGGGTGGCAAAGTCGGACTCTTCGGAGGAGCCGGTGTGGGCAAGACAGTGATCGTCAAAGAATTGATTTATTCCGTTGCAACGGCACACGGTGGATTCTCGGTGTTCGCAGGAGTGGGAGAGCGCAGTCGTGAAGGCAATGACTTGTATTACGAGATGAAGGAATCCGGCGTTCTCGAGAAGACGGCACTCGTCTTCGGTCAGATGAATGAGCCACCGGGTCCACGCTTGCGTGTCGCCCTCTCCGGTCTCTCGATGGCAGAGTACTTCCGTGACGAAGAAGGGAAAGATGTCCTTCTCTTCATCGACAACATCTTCCGTTTCACGCAGGCAGGAGCGGAGCTCAGTGCTCTCCTCGGTCGCATTCCGTCTGCCGTGGGGTACCAGCCGACACTCGCGAACGAAATGGGTCAGGTGCAGGAGCGCATCGCATCGACGAAGAAGGGGTCTATTACATCTGTACAAGCAGTCTATGTCCCTGCGGACGACTTTACAGACCCCGCTCCAGCGACGACGTTCGCTCACCTCGACTCGACGATTGTGCTGACACGTGCCCTTGCGGAGCTGGGTATCTATCCGGCAGTCGATCCACTCGAGTCGACATCGACCATCCTGACCGCCGATGTCGTCGGACAAGAACACTACGAGACGGCACGTGGCGTGCAGAAGATCCTTCAGCGCTACCGCGAATTACAAGACATCATCGCCATTCTGGGTATGGAAGAGCTGTCCGAGGAGGATAAGAACACCGTCCAGCGTGCTCGCAAGATCCAACGCTTCCTCAGTCAGCCGTTCTTCGTTGCGGAAGTGTTTACCGGTGCACCTGGAAAGTTCGTATCGCTCAAGGACACGATCCGTGGCTTCAAGGCAATCATCAGCGGTGAGTATGACCGGGTCCCTGAGCAAGAGTTCTATATGAAGGGTGGTATCGATGACGTGAAGAAATAATTTTTTTTTTATTCTTGTTTCATGCATACGGAACTCATCACATCAGAGGGTAGTGCATTCAACGGAGAGGCTATCTCCGTCACTATTCCGAGTGGCATGGGTGAGATCACGATTCTGAAGAACCATATTCCTCTCCTGAGCACGGTGGAACCTGGCACGATGATCATTCGCACCGTCGACGATGAACTTCTTTTTGCGGTCTCCCGGGGAGTCATCCAGGTCGGGCCGAGTGGCATCCGCGTTCTCTCGGATATTGCAGATCGTGCGGAGACACTCGATGAATCACTGATTGAAATCGCGAAGGCTCGTGCCGAAGAGCTGAAGAGTGCGCGTCGGGAGGACAGCGAAGAATTCGCCGAGGCAAGCGCAACACTCAGCAAGGAGATTGCCCGCCTCGCGTCTGTTCGCCGTCTCCGTTCCCGTCGTCGTTCCTCATAATGCGTATGGATTCACTACATCACCCACCATCGGCTCCGTCGTCACATCCCCCATATAAGGAGGTCTCCCCTGAGGAGAGCACGGTGCTCGGATTATCCTTCGCATGGGAGCTCGGGTACACGATCGCACTCCCTGCCATCGTCTTTTGTCTAGGAGGAGCCAAGCTTGATCGGTACATGGGTAGTGGTCATGCTTTCTTTTTTCTCGGACTTCTCATCGCTCTTACTCTCTCTTTCCTTGGTGTGTACCGGAAAATCCGTTTCATCATCAGGCGCATGCCGAAGGATCTTCCAGTGAAGCCGAAGAAAGCCTTGCACGCCATCGATCCTGAAACTGCAAAAGAGCAAGAAGCTCTTCACGATCTCTTTCGTCCTCCAACTCCATGAGTGGCGTCAACATTTCACTGGCGTCGGAAGTCGTGGGTCACCTCGGACCCATTGCCATTCGCAATACCATGATCACTGCATGGCTGGTCGTGGGGACAATGATCCTCTTTGCGCTGGCGGTCCGCATGACGAAGTACCAGATGATTCCGGGTCGCTTCCAGATGGGGATCGAAATTATTATCACAGGACTCTACGATCTCTTCGCATCGGTCTTTCATGATGAGAGGCTCTCGCGACAGTTCTTCCCATTGATTGCGACGATCTTCCTCTTCATCGTTCTTGGAAACTGGATGGGTATTCTCCCCGGCGTTGGCACGATTACGATCCTTGGCATGCACAATGGACATGAGATGGCGATCCCACTCTTTCGCTCGATGAATGCCGATGTGAATATGACGCTCGTCATTGCGCTCATCGCGATGTTCTCCGTGCAGTTCTATGGCATCTACGAGCTCGGTGTTTTTTCGTATTCGTCGAAGTTCATCGTCGCTCCGTGGAAGGATCCCATTCACACGTTCGTTGGTCTTCTGGAGCTGGTGGGAGAGCTTTCGAAAGTGATTTCCTTCACCTTCCGTCTCTTCGGCAATATTTTCGCTGGAGAGGTGCTTCTCATTGTCATCTCATACCTTGCGCCGTATCTGGCACCAGTTCCCTTTCTTGGGATGGAGCTCTTTGTCGGATTGGTACAGGGTTTGGTCTTCGCTCTCCTTACCACGGTCTTCCTCAAGATTGCCGTGACGGAGCATGAAGCCCATGCAGATGACGATGCTATGAGAAAGCATGCCGTCGCATAACTTTTTTTATTTCTTTTATTCCCCCTATTTTCTATGGAGCCTACCGTCGTCGCCGAAACGGCCACATCATTCCTCAGCGACAGAAATTTTCCTGTTGCCATTACTATTGGCTTGGGATCACTCGGTCCTGCGATTGCCATCGGTTTCATCGGTGCCAAGTCTGTCGAGGCTATCGGTCGTAATCCAGAAGCCGGTGCTCGCATCCAGACTTTCGCCATTCTTTCGATCGCTTTCGCTGAGGCGATCGCCATCTACGGCCTTGTCATCGCTCTCATCATGAAGTTCGTCTGATCATTTCCTTCTTTTTTCGCTTTCTTCCCCGTTTGTTATGAACGATCTCATCAAAGCCCTCGGCATCGACTGGTATGCGCTCCTCGCGCAGGCAGTCAACTTCGCCATTCTGATGTTCGTTCTTGCAAAATTTGTCTACAAACCTGTCCTGAAAGTCATTGATGAACGACGGAAGCTTGTGGCCGACTCCATGGAGAAAGTGAAGGAGATTGATCGATTCAAGGAGCAGATCGATCACGATCGTACGGTGATTCTTCGTAAGGCTGATGAACAAGCTGGCGAGCTCCTCAGTCGCGCGAAGGCAGAAGCGGAATCAGTCCGTATTGAGATCGAGAAAGCTGCTCGTCTGCACGCCGACCAGATGATGGCCAAGGGCTTCCAGCAGATCGAGCTCCAGCGCTCGAGAGTGGCACATGAAGTGCAAGACAAGCTTGCTCGTGCCGTCGTGATGGCTGCAGAGAAAATCCTTCGTCGAGAATTCTCCAAGGAGGATCAAACCCAGTTTGAAGCTGAGCTGAAGCAAAATCTTCCGACTCTCCTCGCATGAAGATCAAGCCACGTGACATAGCCCGCGCCCTCATTACCTCTATCGAGGCGCATCCTGATCAGACTGATCAGGTGTGTGATGCGAGTATCGCACTCCTTCGCAAGCACTGCCCGAGCGTCTCTCTCCGTAGCTTTCTGAAGTTTGCTGAGAAGGAACTGCGACGCAGGGGAGATGTCGCGGGAGGTATGCTCGTCGTTCCCCACGAACATTCCATCGCCGTTGATACCGTGACGAAGGCACTGCAGGAAAAGTCCGGTCGCTCGGTGTCCCTTGACCGTAAAGTCGATCCAGAGATCATCGGTGGAGCCGTCCTGCTCGTCGATCATCGACGCATCGATGGAAGCGTCCAAGGCGCTCTCCAGGCTCTCCTCAAGCAGTGTCTCCTCCCTCTCGACTAATCCACATTCCTCACCCTCTCCATGAGTTTCACTAGCTCCATTCTTACATCTCTCGAGGAGCGCATCGCGCACTTCAAACCCACCGTCGCCGAAGAGCACGTCGGCACTGTGGTGCAGATCGGTGATGGTATCGCGAAAATTGCCGGTCTCACGACGGTCAGTGCAGGAGAAATGATCGACTTCGGTCACGGTGTCCTCGGCAGTGCCCTGAACCTTGAAGAGGAGCTTGTCGGTGCGGTCATCTATGGTGACTACACCCTGATTTCGGAGGGCGACACCGTGAAGTCTCTCGGACGCGTTCTGTCTGTTCCTGTCGGTGAGGCACTCATCGGTCGTGTCGTTTCTCCGCTCGGCATTCCGAAAGACGGAGGACCGACTCTCCGGCTCTCCGAATCCTACCCGGTCGAGAAGATCGCCCCTGGTGTCATCGAGCGAAAGTCTGTCGGAGTGCCGATGCAGACCGGTATCACAGCGATCGACTCCATGATTCCCGTTGGCCGTGGTCAGCGCGAGCTCATCATCGGTGATCGTCAGACAGGCAAGACCGCCGTCGCCATCGATACGATCATCAACCAGAAGAAGACGCAGACCACAGAGCGTCCAGTGATCTGTATCTACGTTGCGGTTGGTCAGAAGGAGGCGAAGGTCGCACGCACCGTCGCAGAGCTCACGAAGCACGGTGCCATGGACTATACGATTGTGGTGAGTGCCTCAGCATCGGAACCGGCGTCTCTCTCGTACATTGCTCCGTTCGCTGGTACGGCGATGGCAGAGTTCTTCGTCGATCAAGGACGTGATGTGCTCATCGTGTACGACGATCTCTCGCGCCAGGCATGGGCGTACCGCCAGATTTCGTTGCTCCTCCGTAGACCTCCGGGCAGAGAAGCGTATCCGGGTGACGTGTTCTATCTCCACTCTCGTCTCCTCGAGCGATCAGTCTGTTTGGACGAAGCACACGGTGGCGGTTCGCTCACAGCTCTCCCGATCATCGAGACGCAGGCTGGTGACATCGCTGCCTACATCCCGACGAACGTCATCAGTATCACGGATGGCCAGATCTTCCTCGAGGCAGATCTCTTCTACAAAGGCATTCGTCCTGCGGTGAACGTCGGTACATCGGTGTCGCGCGTGGGTTCTTCTGCGCAGAAGAAGTCGATGAAGAAAGTCGCAGGTAAGATGCGTCTCGACCTCGCCCAGTACCGAGAGCTCGCCGTGTTCGCACAGTTCGGTTCTGATCTCGATACTGCGACGAAGAAACAACTCGATCGCGGAGCCAGGCTCACAGAGCTCCTCAAGCAGGCACAGTATGCGCCATTCTCTGTTGGTGAGCAGGTCGCACAGCTGTACATTGCGGTGAATGGCTATCTCGATGACATCCCTGTTACGAGCATTCAGTCATTCCGTGATGAATTTTTGAAGTATTTGAACGATAAACATTTCGATTTGCTCAAAGTGCTCGATAGTGAGCTCACGCCTGATGCTGAAGATCAACTCAAGCGTCTCGTCGTCAGTGTGAAAGGTGATCGATTCGTTGTCGCGACGGAAAAAAAGCCAGAAGCACCGAAGAAAAAATAGGTCTTGTGATACGTGTACATTTTACATTCTACATTTTAGATTTTCATGGCCCGTAGCCTCAGAGACATCCGGCGCAAGATGAAGGCAGTCAAATCGACGCGACAGGTCACGAAGGCGATGGAGCTGGTCGCTGCGTCGAAGATGCGTCGTGCTGTCCAGCATGCGCAGGCGCTTCGACGCTACGCCCTCCATGCGTGGGAGATCCTCCTCTCTGTTGGCCGTACGCATGCGTCGGGGCATCCGTTTCTCCTTCAGCAGAAGGTGAAGAAGGTTCTCGGCATCGTCTTCACGTCCGACCGCGGGCTCTGTGGAAGTTTGAACGCACAGCTCCTCCGCGCACTCCAGCAATACATTTCGACGGTATCGGGCCTGAAATCGTATCAGTCGATGGATTTCATTACCGTCGGTCGCAAGGGTCATCAGATGCTGACCCGGAATCATCACACGGTCATCGCGACGTTCCCTGCACTGTCTAATCATCCGACGATCAAAGATATTTTGCCTATTACGAAGCTTGCGATGGATGAATTTCGCAAGGGCACGTACGATCACGTCGTTCTCGTGTACACCGACTTCATTTCTCCCATGCTCCAGCAAGCCTCGGTGAAGGTGCTTCTGCCATTCTCACCGAGTGAGGTGCGTGATGTTCTCAAGCATCTCTCGGAGCATAAGCGCCAGACGAAGGAAGAAGTAGAAGCGCAGTCTTTCAGCGCCGGAAAAGTTGATGATTACCTCTTCGAGCCGAGTCCGACAGAGGTGCTCGATGTGATCCTGCCTCAGCTTACCGAGTCGCAGGTGTTCCAGGCTGTGCTCGAGTCTGTCGCATCGGAACATTCCGCTCGCATGCTTGCGATGCATAGCGCGACGGAGAACGCAGAGGAGATTTTGGATGATATTACGTTGATGTACAACCAGACGCGACAGGCGAACATCACCGCTGAGCTCGCAGAACTCTCGGCGACGGCCGCGGCCCTGTCGTAGCATTGATGAGGGGGTGTACCATAGAGGCACTTTCCCCATCGTCATCATGCCTACACTCACGCCGTACGAGAGGTCCATGCGCTTCATGCAGAGTGCATTTGAGCGACTTCACTTGAGTTCGAAGGAGGTAGAGCTCCTTTCCACCCCACAGAAGATCCTCGATCACTCGGTGGAGTTTTTGCTCGATACGGGTAAGAGCAGGACGGTGCCTGCGTACCGCGTACAGTTCAATAATGCGCGAGGCCCGTACAAGGGTGGCATCCGTTTCCATCCGGAGGCGGACATCGAAGAAGTGAAGGCGCTCGCAGCACTCATGGCGATCAAGACATCTGTTGTCGGCATTCCCTTTGGAGGCGCGAAAGGAGGCATCCAAGTCGATCCGAAGAAACTCAGCAAGACGGAGCTAGAGCGCATGAGTCGCGCGTACATGCGTGCGATCGCCACGGACATCGGCCCCACGAAAGATGTCCCGGCACCGGATGTGAATACGACTCCGCAGATCATGGCGTGGATGCGCGATGAGTACGAAATGGTGACAGGGGAGTACGCACCCGATGTCATCACGGGCAAACCCTTAAGCTTCGACGGTTCTCTCGGACGTGATCGTGCCACGGCGCGTGGAGGCTTCTTCATCCTCCAGGAGCTCTGCAAGATCGAGGCACTCGATATGGGTAGTCTCCGTGTTGCGGTGCAGGGATTCGGCAATGCGGGCGCGGAGATGGCGATGTTTCTGCATGACGCCGGTGCGACGATTGTTGCGATCTCGGATTCGCAGGGTGGGATCTACTCGAAGGTGGGCGTGGACCCGATCCGTATTCAGAAGTACAAGAAGAAGACGGGTTCTGTGCGCGGTCAGTACTGCGAGGGGTCCGTATGTGATCTGGAACGACTGAAGCTCGATGACACGCAGATCATCAGTAACGATGACATTCTCACGGTTGATTGCGATATCTTGATCCCTGCCGCCCTCGATAACGTCATCACGGAGAAGAATGCCAAGGACATCAAAGCACGGATCATCCTAGAGCTCGCGAATGGACCCGTGTCACCGGAGGCAGACGCCATCCTGGAGCGCCTGGGAGTCACCGTCGTCCCTGACGTCCTCGCAAATGCAGGAGGTGTCACCGTGAGCTACTTCGAGTGGGTGCAGGGCCGATCGGGGAGTCAGTGGACGGCTGAGCGTGTGGACGATGAACTGCGTCGCATCATGCTCCGCTCCTTCGACGATGTGCGCAGTGAGGCGAAGCGCCAGAAGATCAGCTTCAGGAGCTCGGCATTCAATATCGGTGTGCTCCGCATTGTCGAGGCGATGCGGGTGCGGGGGTGGGTAGTCTAGGGATGGGTTTGGGTTTGGAATGGGAGGGCAGAAAAGGCAGGAAGGGCAGGAAGGTTTTAGCACGGGTCAATTTAACCCTTAGTCGTTTTCATTTTGACCATTAGACGCGATCATTTCAATCCATTCTCGACACATCCCAAATCCCACTTGCTGATGACCATCGATATGACATCGGATGTTCCACCATTCCTGCGCGCACAGGATTTTGATGAATGTAATCAAGCGCTTTCCACGGTTCTTTTGGTATTACTAGATGAAATCGTGGTTGCCAGATAGGACCGATTCCTATTGAGAATGTCACACCAATTTTGAACGTTCGCATCATGGCGCTAATAGTGTCAGGAGGGCATATTTTAACAAGCAGATGGCAATGATCTGGCATGACAACGAATCCAAAGAGAAGAAACGCATGAGCAGATTGTATGCGGTAGAGGGTATCGATTACTTCTTTTGCGAATGCTGGATTCGCAAAGATTGGCTTCCTGTTTGTTACATTCGTTGTAATGAACATGACGCGATCGTTCTGGATCGGATGGGGTTGAGACATGGAAGTATCGTATCGAAGGGGATTGC
>CAZDQZ010000018.1:16170-17704 GCA_964507835.1 uncultured Candidatus Peribacteria bacterium
GTGTGTGGCGGTGTGGAGCTTCGTGGTTTCATCGCTGTGGTCCGCGAGTCCGCCGGAAAACTTCTTCTCGGCTCCGGCACGCGAGAGTGCTTGATGTGCTTCGAATGCTTTCTGGAAGCCATCTTCATCGACTTTTTTCCCAAGTTCCTCCGCCATTTCCTTCGTCATCTCGATCGGGAATCCGTAGGTATCGTACAGGTGGAACGCGTCGACGCCCGTGATGAGCGCACCACTACTCTCTGCGACTTTCTGGAAGTGCTTCGTGCCGTCGTTCAGAGTTTTCATAAACGTTTCCTCTTCTTTATTGAGTGCTTCGATGATGGCCTGACGTTCCTTCGCAAGTGTCCCGTAGAATGCTCCGTACTGGTCGATGACTTTTGCGCTGACGGTAGAGCAGAAACCACTTCCACTCTTCCCGATCTTTCGAGCCGAACGGATCGCTCGACGGATGATGCGACGGAGCACGTACGCTTGGTCAACATTGCCAGGTCTGACGCCATCGGCAATCATGAATGTCGCTGCCTTGAGGTGATCAACGATGATGCGTGCGTCGCGTTCACTCGCTCCTTCTACGAGGTGCATGATCGGCGCAAACGCATCCGTCTCATACACATTCTTTTTGCCCTGGAGCACTGCAGAGACTCGTTCGAGGCCCATGCCCGTATCCACGTTTTGCTGTGCAAGAGGCGTGAAACTCCCATCGTCATTCTTGTTGTACTGCATGAAGACGTCATTCCAGATCTCCATCCACTCTGCGTCGTGCGTGGCAGGATTGCCCTTTGGTTCACCCTCGCCGACCCAGTAGAACATCTCGGTATCCGGTCCGCAGGGGCCGGTCTTGCCCGCAGGTCCCCACCAGTTCTTCGCCTTGGGCAGGAAGCCGATGCGTTCGCGAGGAATGCCGAGGCTCTCCCAGATTTTTGCTGATTCTTCATCCTTCGGTGCATCGTTGTCGCCCTCGAAGCAGGTAACTGCAAGCATGTTCTTCGGTATACCGAGCCACTGCTCACTCGTGAGGAACTCGAAGCTCATCTCGATGGCTCCCTGTTTGAAGTAATCACCCAGCGACCAGTTACCCAGCATCTCGAAGCAGGTTAAGTGGCTCGCATCACCCACTTCATCGATGTCCTGCGTGCGGACACAGAGCTGGACATCCGTGAGGCGTGTTCCCATCGGGTGCTTCTGGCCCATGAGGTAGGGGACAAGGGGATGCATGCCAGCCGTCGTGAAGAGCACGGTTGGATCATTCTCGGGAACGAGACTCGCTCCGGGGATGATGGCATGACCCTTGGACTTGAAGAATTCGAGGTACGCTGTGCGGATCTCGGTGGTAGATTTGGGTTGCATGAGGAAACGAGAATTGTAGTAGGAAGAGTACGCAAGATTGGTTGATACTGCAATAATTCATGATTTCTCTTTCCACTTTTTTTAGAAAAAAGTGGAGAAAAAATCGTCGCTTGTTGGACAGTGCCTACGCAGAACAGTTCGTATCTGCTGAAAGCGTGAACTCCTCGCCCCGCCCCCGCGGGGCTCG
>CAZDQZ010000019.1:0-11835 GCA_964507835.1 uncultured Candidatus Peribacteria bacterium
CTGAATAATCGCAGAAATACCATGCTTGCTGGCCTCTTCGACTGAGTCTGGAAATGGGAAAAACGCATCGCTCGCCATCACCGCTCCCTTCGCCCTCTCTCCGGCGCGCTTCGCCGCGATCCACGTCGCATCCACGCGACTCGTCTGTCCACAGCCGATGCCGACAGTCACTTCATCTTTTGCGAAAACAATCGCATTGCTCTTGGCATGCTTCACGACATTCCATGCAAAAAGGAGATCACGGATCTGATCATCCGTCGGCTTCTTTGTCGTGACACATTTCAAATCTTTCTCGGTGACCACACTGTCATCATTATTTTGTATAAGCACCCCCCCCAGTGCCGTACGATAGGTCAGACATCGAGAATGCTCGTCTGTTTTTGACGTGTGACTTTTGACGTGTGACTTATGACTTGCCATCGCAAGGACACGAATTTTCGGCTTCTGCTTGAGAAGTTCTAGTGCCTTCGGTTCGTACCCTGGAGCGATCAAAATCTCGACGAACATTTTTTCCGCGATGATGAAATCGATGATCTCTGCTGTGCAAATTTTATTGAGTGCAATGATGACGCCGAATGCACTTAGGCGATCGGCGTTGTAACTGCGGATGAATGCCTCAGTAATATTTTTTGCCGATGCGACACCACTCGGATTCGCATGCTTGATGCACGCCGATGTAGGCTCAGAAAATTCTTGCACGAGATTCCACGCGCCATCAGCATCGAGGATATTCAAATAGCTCATTTTCTTTTCTTCCTGAAGCACAGTCCATGGCTTCCCTTCGCCATACAACTCAGCGAACCAGCCCCGCTGATGTGGGTTCTCGCCGTACCGTAGTTCACTGCGATTCGTGAGAAAAATCGCGCCCTTCTCTTCGCCAGATAGCGCCTTTGTGATCGCAGAATCGTACGCCATCGTGCGCTCGAAGACTTTGACAGCGAGCTCTGCACGAAACTCCGGAGTCGTATCGCCACTCTTCTCCAGCTGATCGATGACTGTTCTGTAATCGCTCGGATCAGTCACGACGGTCACGGATGCATGATTCTTGGCTGCACTGCGAAGAAGTGTTGGTCCGCCGATATCGATCTGTTCGATCAGCTTTGAGCTTTGAGCTTTGAGCTTTGAGTGCTGTGTTACATCTTTGCTCACAGCCCATAGCTCATCGCTCACAGCTTTTTCAGTCGCTTCAAATGGATACAAATTTACACACACGAGATCAATCGGCTGAATCCCTAGTTCTGTAGCCTTCTTTTGATCGTCGTCATTGTCTCGACGAAACAGTACTCCGCCCATGATCATTGGATGCATCGTTTTTACCCGTCCACCGAAGCACTCAGGGAAGTGGGTAACATCCTCTGCGGAGAGGACAGGGATTTTGGCTTCTTCTAGGACTTTCTTCGTGCCTCCGGTCGAGATAATGTCGTAGCCCAGAGCAGTGAGTTTTTGTGCAAAATCAACAATACCCGTTTTGTCGGAAACAGAGAGGAGCGCACGCCGAGGAACGGAGCTTTTTTTCGTCATGAAACAGCCTGAAGTGTAACAGGAGGAAGGGCATTGTGAAATGGGCTTATTTCTGCTATAATAGAGAGATTTATGTCACCAGATTCAGTTGTGCCCCTAGGCGTGCCAGCAGGAACACCTCAACCGGTGGTGAGTCCAACGACTCCGGGATCCGCTGGGAAAATGCTCCTGATTGTCGAAGACGAACGGCCTCTCTCGCATGCGCTCGACATGAAGCTGAAGAACCAGGGCTACACGACGAAAGTTGTCACAAATGGCCAGGATGCCCTGAAGGAACTCAAAAGTACGAAGTATGATCTCGTCCTCATGGATCTCATTATGCCGGTGATGGATGGCTTCGCGATGCTTCAGGAAATGAAGGCATCCAACATCGTTGTCCCCGTGATCGTGCTCAGTAATCTCGGCCAAGACGAAGACCGAGCGAAGACGAAGGATCTCGGTGCTATCGACTACTTCGTGAAATCAAACACACCGATTGCCGACATCGTGAAGCGCGTGCAATCCGCTGTCTAATCCACACTCAAAAAACAAACATCCATGCAACTCAGTAACGCAGATCTCGGCAAAGTCCTCGTCGATCAGAGCTACCTCTCGACCGATGAACTGGCACAAGTGCTGAAGGAAGCCGACGAACGTCGCATCGGTCTGCGCACGATTCTCTTCGAACGAAGACTCCTCACGGCAGATCTCCTGGAGAATGCGCTGTCGGAGTACTACAAATTGCCGTTCTACGATCTCGTGAGTAAGCCACCCACCGTCGACATCGTGAGTGCGCTACCCGAAGAGTTTGCACGTTCGTACTCGGCAATCGCCGTTGCGTACGATGATGTCACGAAGAGTATCACCGTCGCCACCTCTGATCCTCAGCAAGAAGGCCTCGAGGAAGCGATCCGCGCAAACATAGGACAGAAAGTCTTCATTCCAACAGGCAAGGCAGCTCTCGCCCTCAAGAAAAAAGGCTTCTGGGCAAAAGATGCGAAAGGCCCTGCAACGAAATTTGCGGGAACAGTCACATATGTCTACGCCCCCGAAAGTGCAGTGAAAACAGCATTTTCGTTCTACCGAAAACCACTCGCGACACGCTTCCAATCCATCATCGAACAGCAGAAGAAAGTTGCGCCAGAAATCCTCGAAGAAATCTTCAACGATGCGATGGGGCTCAAGGCATCCGACATTCACTTCGAACCACAGGAGAAAGACGTCATCGTTCGCTTCCGTGTGGACGGCGTCATGCACGAGGCAGGACGACTCCCGAAGCAGTTCTACGAAGGCATCGTGAACCGCATTAAGATCGAAGCGAACCTCCGCATCGATGAACACTTCGCCGCCCAAGACGGTGCCATCCGCTACAAGTCAAAGGCAGGGACCATGGACGTCCGTGTGTCGATCATCCCGATCATCGACGGAGAAAAAGTCGTCATGCGTCTCCTCTCCGAGTACGTCCGCAACCTGACCCTCGCTGACCTCGGATTCTCGGACCACTACCGCGAAATTCTCGAACGATCGGCGAACAAACCCTTCGGCATGATCATCACGACGGGTCCGACCGGAGCCGGAAAGTCGACAACGCTGTACGGTCTCATCAAGATGCGCAATCGCCCCGATGTGAACATCTCGACGATCGAAGATCCAGTAGAGTACAAAATCCCCGGCATCAACCACATTCAGGTGAACCACGCGACAGGACTCGACTTCAGCAAGGGTCTGCGCTCTCTCGTCCGCCAAGACCCCGACATCATCCTCGTCGGTGAGATCCGTGACAGCGAGACCGCGACGATCGCCGTGAACGCCGCGCTCACCGGTCACCTCCTCTTCTCCACACTGCACGCCAACGACTCCGCCACCGCCATCCCCCGTCTCATCGAAATGGGTGTGGAACCATTCCTCCTCGCATCGACACTCGAGGTCATCGTGGCTCAGCGTCTCGCACGAAAAATCTGTCCACAGTGTCGCTTCAGTTTCACGATCGCCGTCGATGAAGCGAAGAAGCTCTTCCGAGGGGCAGAGCACTACTTCCACGGCGATGAGCCGGTGCACCTCTATAGAGGAAAGGGGTGCCAAGCGTGTGGAAACACCGGATACCGAGGTCGCATCGGTATCTACGAACTCCTGGAGATCACGAAAGATATGGAAGACCTCATCGTCCAGAAGAAGAACAGCACCGACATCCTCATGAAAGCGCGCGAGAATGGCTTCATGTTCCTCTTCGAGGACGGCCTCGACAAAGTTCGCGCTGGTCAGACGACCATCGAAGAACTCTCACGCGTTGCAGCTCCTCCAGACGAGGAATTCTTCACAATCAATAATGACAAACCTCACCCCATCACTGGTAAGTAGTGACCCGACGTCGGTCGCGACGACGAGTGCCGTCACTGGCGCTAGCGCTACCACGCGTACAGCAGTGGCAAACCCTGCGCCTGTGTCGACACCGGATAACAGTGCCCCTACGAAATCGATCGTCGCAAAAAGTGCTCCGAAGAAAGTCGCTATAAAGGAAGAGAAGACAGATGTGGAAAAACTGGAAGCTCTCTCGACAAAATTTGGAAAGAAACAACAGCGTGGCTTCGCAGCATTCCTCGCCAGTCTCAACAACATCGGACTCGGGAAAGAACGAACGCGCTTCGTCGAAAACCTGGCCATCCTCCTCAACTCCGGCCTCTCGATCATCGATGCGCTGAAGACGATCGAGATGGAGCTCCGCATCAAGCCGATGAAGAAGCTCCTCCAGAACATCATCGACGAAGTGGAGAGTGGCATCGCTCTCTGGCGTGCGATGGATCACCAAAACTTCTTCTCGCCGTACGCTCTCGCGCTCATCCGCATCGGTGAGGAAGCAGGATCACTGAGTACAAACATGCAGTATCTCGCCGTACAACAGGAGAAGGATCACGCACTCAGGTCCAAAGTAAAAATGGCGATGATCTACCCTTCTATCGTGCTCTTCATGACGATCACGATCACACTCGGCCTCGCATGGTTCGTCCTCCCACAACTCGTCGGTGTGCTCATCTCGCTCAATGCCAAACTCCCACTCGTGACACGTATCGTCATCATGGTATCAAACTACTTCCGTGATAACGGGTCAATCGCAGTCCCATCGACATTCGGTGCTATGCTGGGAGTCTATATCCTCTGCAAATACACGCCTCTCAGAGGACCCGCACAGATGTTCATCTTCCGCTTTCCTGGTATCGGGACCATGGCACGATGTGCAACGATTGCACAGTTCGGCGTCATTCTCGGGAGCCTCATGCGAGCAGGCGTGCCCGTCGTGGAATCGATCCGCTCGATGGCCGACGTCACGGACACGGTCTTTTACAAACGCTTCTACTACAAGCTCGCGACCGAGATAGAGTCGGGGCAATCCTTCGGTGCTGCATTCGCAAAACTGAAAGAATCCAACTCGCTCCTCCCCATCTCCGTCCAACAGCTCATCATCACCGGAGAACGTTCCGGCAGAATCTCAGACATGATGATGAAAGTCTCTGAAATCTACGAAAAGAAAGCGGAAGAAGCTGCGCAGAGACTACCTGTCATCCTCGAACCGATGTTGCTCCTCTTCATGGGTGCCCTTGTGGGCACCATTGCCTTCGCCATCATTGTCCCCATCTACTCGGTCGTCGGATCGGTAGGTCGGTAAGATGATTCCTTTCCCCTTTTCTCTATGCGTACCACCACGCATTCTTCCATCCTCAGCAGGGTCCTCGCGGGCTTCACCGCCATCGAGATCCTCCTGGCCATCGGCATCATGACGGGTGCCGCGAGCATGGTCATCCCCATGTTCCGCCAGTTCCAATCACAGACCGATGTCGACATCGGTACGGAACACTTGGTGCAGGCTCTCAGAGCTGCCCAAGCCCTCTCGCAGACAGGGAAATCTGATACTGTCTGGGGCGTCTACTTCCCCGAAGGAACACTCTTCTCGGGTGATAGCTACGCCATCCGCAACATCGATCGCGACGTGCCATTCACGCTCCCCGATAGCGTCGAAACAAGCGGACTCACCGAGGTAACATTCTCCAGAGTCGATGGACTTCCATCCGACACAGGCACTGTCACCATCACATCCCTGCAAACGGGCGACAGCAGAACGATCACCATCAATGCACAAGGTGTTGTAGGTGTCAGTACGATCCACAGTGGTGATTCAGGAAATACTGGAAGTACTGGCGACTCCACAGGTGGAACGACTGGTGGAGACGGCACGTGTCAGGAGCCCTCCAGCTGTCCATCCGCACAAAGTGGTTGCTGGATCGCTCACCGCGTCGCTCGCGGATCATGCATCCTCGATTGTGGATACGAAGTCTGTGCTGATGGAACGGGTGGCGATACCACAGGCGGTACAACCGGAGGTGGTTCTACCGGTGGAACGACTGGAGGTACCGGTGGAGATACGACGACATGTCTAAAAAAGACATCGCTCGAAGGATCATCCTGCGACCTCGAAGGCACGACATTCACGGAAGCTATCTGGACATGTAATGACTGTACGACTCCATCAAGTAGCGGTCTTGCCTGTCGTTCTGCCAGCGAATGGGCAACTCTCGGAGAAGAAGCATGTGCCAATAACTGCACGGTATCTCTCTGTGCTGGTGAAAGTTCCAGCTCCAGTTCTTCGAGCACGACAAGCTCTAGCGATAGCTCATCGTCGAACTCATCGTCCTCTTCATCTTCTTCATCTTCTTCGTCTTCTTCATCGAGTGGTGGAAGTGATAGCTCATCCTCCAGTAGCTCCTCAAGTTCGTCCAGTGCTGGAAATAGTTGTGGCGTCTCGTCATTCTCTGCGCAGGGTGGATCCTGCGTCGTGTCGGGGCAATACACAGGGATGATCGTCAAATGTTTCGATGGCGCAGAACGCACGGTGGAAGAAGCGTCCTGCAAGACAACATCCCAGTGGCTCGAGGATGCTCGTGCTTTCTGTGATGGTCGATGCTCCGGTGATGTGTCGTGTGACGAACGCGTGCGGAAAGATGACGATTCTGATGTCATCCGTAGTGTCGGCACCAACGATGTGAAGTTCAAAGTGCTTGGCTCCGACAGCACGTACGGTGCCTCGAAACAGAAAGTAGCAATGCGTCTCTCTGTCAGTGCGGATGGTGGTGATACCTGGTCCGACCTCTACGGTGCGCGTGCTGTGGAAGGGGATGAAGAAGAATCGATCGACAATATTCCATCGACGAAACCAATTCTCCTCCGCATGAACGGTCGCTATTCATGGCTCTTCAATAAAACCTATCGCTCGGATGATAAGAGCGGTCACATCGTGGCACTGAAGAAAGGCATGAAGGTGCCAAAGGCACTCAAGGCAAAGAAGCGTAAAGATCTACCGAAGTATTTGCAGTCAGTCGTCGATGACGATGGCAAGGTAAGCATCGGAGACAACGAAGTCCTCTTCGTCACGGAAATGAGTGCGATTGATGACTCGGAAGACTTCCAGGATGTAGCGGTGCTCGCCACCTTCTCGAAGAAGGAGAATACCTGCACCGATACGAATAAGCCTCGCGTGAAGATCAGCTTCCGCAGAGTCGAGAACACGGGAAAGGGTAATGCAAAGAATGCAGTCTTCGTTGGAAGCAAGAAAACACAATTCGCCGAAGAGCAGTGGATCCCTCTCGTCACGAGTACAGGACAGCCAATTATCGACGGCGGTCTCGTCGAAGATGTGTCAGGCCTCGCTCTCGAGCGTGGCAATGGATGGATCCGCATCGTCTCGCACGGATCACTCAACACAGGAAAGGAAATCGTCGATGCACGCGTCCTCTTCAATCAGGCGTACATCACATCGACAGTCAACGACACAGGTAACAATGCCACGGAAAATCCAGTCGATGGCATCGTGAATGACACGTCTGGTGGCGATGAATTCGTTCCAGGACCAAATGCGAAGAGTATGATCTTCAAAACACGCGTCACTAGTGCAGATGACGGTGTCATCTTGCACTGGACGAGTGGTGAACCAAGTTCGTCCTCCTCAAGCAGTTCATCTTCCAGTTCATCCTCGAGCAGTTCTTCGTCGAGCGAAGGAGTGGGCGATGCTTGTTATGTGCCGTATACAGTCGATCCGTCGACAGGCGCAATCACACTCAATGGCAAGGCAGATGTCACGGTACGCATCGCCGGTGCCGAGGCGACGCACGGCGAGCGCGGGACGAAGCTCAGTGTCCGTGCTCGCGTCAGCTTCGATGATGGCGTCACATGGAAAAATCTCAGTAACTCGAAGGGCCTGCGTGGCGGTGAACTCGAAGTCTTCCGTGACGTCAAAAGTGGAAGCAAGATTCTCGTCGAATTCAATGGACGATACTCATGGGCTGTCGATCGCACTGTCCGATCAGGAAGAGGTGACTCACGCGTTCGCGTTCTCAAGCGTCTCCAGAGCTTCGACGGACTCAAAAATATCGTCGCACGTGGCGAACTCAAAAAATTCTTGAAAGACCTGATCAGTAATGACCGCATAAACATCGGTACGCGCGACGTCGCCATCCTCGCAAACATCGGTGATCACAAAAATAAAAACTTCGATGATGCGATCGCCATCATTTCCATCGACAAAGCAAAGAGTGATGGAGGTTGTGGTGGCAGTACGAATCCGAATGCCTGTACTGTTGCCAGTTTCGCACTCGATCGTTCGTGTGGGGCAAATGCTGGGTACGGTGGTGGCCACTGGACGTGCACGGCAGGAGCCACGGGTGGTGCACAGTTCCAGAGTGTTCTTAGCTACACGCAGTGCAAATCTGCCGATGAACTCCGCATCCAGGCAAATGCTTTCTGTGCACAGTACTCATGTGCCGCCGGGAGTAGTTCATCCTCATCCTCGTCATCCAGCTCAAGTGCAAGCCAAGAAAACAACGATGACAAAGATGCAGATAACGATGGTGTGAAAAATAAAAATGACTGGTGTCCCATCGGCACGACGATGCCAGAAGCCGTCCCAACGGAATACATGTCCTTCGATCGCTATGCACTCACGAATGCGAAAGGAAATAGTGACAATCCTGCATTCCGCAAGGGGCCAAGAAAGTCTGTGAGCGAGTACACGATCAAAGACACGCATGGCTGTAGCTGTGCGCAGATCATCGATGCGATCGAAGAGAAAGGGTACCACCGTTTCGGCGAACACCCCATTGTCTTCCGTCAGCTCAAGAACCTCTTCAGCTTCGTCACGAGCAACTCGCGCAAATTCGGTTGCAGTGAATCACTCCTCCAAATGGTATCTGGTAGCGACAGAGACGACTAGTATCCAAAGTCTTCGAACAAGCCTATCCTATGATGGATGGCAATGATCGAAACACCCACTCCGCAGTTCAGCACACGCCGGGGGAGAGCATACCTCTCCTCCGGTTCTGTCGTACGAACAATGCACCCTGGTAACCTGCTTCTCGAATCCATTATTTCTATCGGCATTTTCGCGATCTTCCTCGGAGGTATCGGCGTCGCACTCCTCTCGGGACACCGCTCTACTATTGCAAGTGGTGACCGCACACGAGCAGGGTACATGGCTCAGCAACAAATCGAAGCTGTCCGCCAAATGCGCACCACAGACTTCGCCTCGGTGACGGTCGGCACACACGGCCTCAAGCTTAACCCAACAGGATGGGCATTCACGGGTTCGAGTATCGTGACCAATGGATACAAAACATCTGTCGTTGTGGAGTTACTCAGTACGGATCTCCTCGGGATTCAGTCGATCGTGCAGTGGAACTTCGGCAATACGCGATCGGGGACTGTCGTGCTGGATTCATATCTCAGTAACTGGCGCAAAGCGAGCACCGTCGGCAACTGGTCAGCCATGACGAGAGTCGCCAATGTGACGCTCTCTGGCACGCCAAATTTTCAAAAGATCGCCGTTGATGGCAACTACGCATACATCACAAGTCTGCAGTCAGGAGGGGGGAAAGGTCTCTACATCTACGATGTTTCCAATCCTGCTAATCCGTTTCGCGTCGCCTCGACATTCGATCTCGGTGCGAGTGCATACGGTGTCACGGCGATTAATAATCGTCTGTATATTGTCACAAACGCATCGACTGCGGAGCTACAAGTCTACGACATCAGTAGCCCTACGACACTTGTAGCTGGGAACATGATAAATTCGTACGACATCCCGGGTAATGGCCTCGCGCGGAGCCTAGCGGTCTACAACACAAACATCTTCGTGGGTACGATAGAAGATGCGACCGAGAATGAATTCTATTCTATTGCAATGAGTGAAACAGGACCGATGACGCTCCAAGATTCATTGTCCATGAGTGGTTCGCTGATGGCTCTGTCTCTCAGTGATGGATACGCGTACACAGCGACAACGAATAATGCAGGTGAACTCCAGGTCCTGGATATTTTCGATCCCACCGACATAGGATTTGCACCAAATGTCGGCCTCGACATGCCAGATGTCCATGATGCCAATACCATCGTCGCTACCGGTACCTCCGCACTCATCGGGAGAGTTGGTGGATCGACGATCGATGAATTGACACTCTACGATATCGGCTCGTCTCCCGTGCCTACTCCCCCACCAAGCCCCTGGACTCTTGAGACCGGCGGTGACATCAATGGTCTCGCCGTCGCGCCTGGAAGTGAATATGCTTTCATCGCTGGATCGAGTAGCTCTGCACAAGTCATGGTCATCAGTACGAAGAATATGGTGCAGTACGTATCCCCTGTCATGAAGAAATCGTACTCTGCTGGAACGACGATGCTCAGTCTCTCGTACGACTGGATCACCGATCGTCTGTACGTCATCAGCTCTACAGGTCTCATGGTCTTCGCTCCCGGATGACCCCCCTCTCTCTCGTCATCGGCACACAAAAAAAATCGGGGTACGTCCTCCTCTTCTCCGTGATCGTCATCGGCTCCATCGCCTCTGGTATCGTTGCATCTCTCCTGATGCTTGGAACAACGGCAAGTCAAGTGGGCGCCACTGGAGAACAGGCGACAAAGGCATTCGCACTCGCCAACGGATGTATGGAATACGCACTCCAAGAACTACGCACCTCTACAAATTACGCGGGGAATGAAATAAAAACGCTTTCATCGGGCACATGTGAAATTCTTACGATTGGGGGGGTGGGGAACAATGATCGTATGATTTGCGTCGAAGGAAAAGCAGGACTTGTCGCTCGGCGTCTCGAAGTAGCAGTAAGCCAAGTACTCCCCAGAACCCTCATCGATTCATGGCAAGAAGTTTCATCGTTCTCTCTGTGTGAATAATGCGTATTACCCACTCCCATACTGGCTACACACTCGTAGAACTTCTCCTCTACCTCTCACTCTTCAGCATCATCAGCATCACACTCGTCTCGGTATACATCGCCACGCAAGATGCGCGTGTCCAACAACAATCCGTCTCTGCAGTGGAACAAAGAGGAGCTCTTCTGCTCAGCATGATGAGTACAACGATCCGTCGGGCGGAAGTTATCCTCTCGCCAGCCAATAATGAATCAGGTGCGATACTCGCACTACAAATGTCTCCAAATGCAGAATATCCAACAATTTTGGCGCGTACATCGACAGGCAATCTTGTCCTCGGGCAGAAAATAACGCTAACGCCCCTTCTTGATAGTTCCATAACTGCATCCGGATTTGTGGTACGCAATATCGCAGGCTCCGCAATCTTCTTCTCTTTTGATCTCCATACATCCGTACCGACCGTCCCACCAAAAATATACACACGTCACTTCGAATCAACGGTGACACTGAACCCAGACGATCAAACTGAGAGTGGTGGCTGTAGCTCGTGCCCTGCACCATCCTGCACAAATCACATCTATCAGTGGTATCACTGTGTTAGCCAAACATGCACACTCTCAACGACGACACTCGGTTGCTAAAAATAGACATCAGTCTTATTTCTGCATCACATCCCTCTTCTTTTCGCAAACATCTCCAGACGATATTTCTTTGTCCTCGCCACTAGAACGCGCGTTATTCTTGGTATGATATTCCCCATGCGACATGGAAATCTCTCCGTGTCTTCTCACTTCTTTCCTCCTTTCTCTTTATGTTCCCTTCTCTCAAGCGAGGCTTCACCCTGATCGAGCTCTTGCTCGTGATCGGTATCATCGCCATCCTCGCAGCCATCGTCATCGTTGCGATCAACCCAACGAAACAGCTCGGTGATGCACGCGACGCTCAGCGCCGTTCTGACGTCAACACGATCCTGAACGCCATCTACCAGTACTCCATCGACAGCAACGGTAACTTGCCATCGACGATCACGACAGTGGCTACAGAAACATGTCGTACGGGTGCTACCTGTGGAACAACCATCGATCTTTCCGTCCTCACAAGCAACGGTAAGTACTTGGTCTCCATGCC
>CAZDQZ010000019.1:11935-17658 GCA_964507835.1 uncultured Candidatus Peribacteria bacterium
GCTGTGTACCAGTACGCCATCGATCACTCTGGCACCCTCCCAACATCCATCGCAACGACATCACAGAGTATCTGCAAAACAACATCGCCACACTGCTCCGGTGGCGCCGATCTCTCTGAGCTCACCTCGAACGGCAAATACCTCACTGCGATCCCCTACGACCCGAAGACTGCGACGACAGATCTCACAAACTATACGATTCTGAAACTCAGTAGTGGGCGCATCACGGTCAGTGCTCCGGGAGCAGAGAATGATGCAACACTCACGGTCACTCGTTAAAATATTTTGCTCTGCCAGTGAACCCCTCAACGAGTGAGGGGTTTTTGGCGTAGGAAAGCGCATAAAACGTATGGGAAAATCGATGATTTTCTGCTATAATACTAAGATTATGCTGATGCAGAAGCCATCGAAGGCAGATCATCACTCCCCGAAGCGTTCCTCGCTACGGATCACGCTGTTTCTCGATGTCTTTCTCCTCCTCACAATCACCGTCATTGCGACAGCAGTCGGCGGATTCTTCCTCGCACAGAGTGAGATCTCGCTACGTGCCGTTTCCGAGCTACAGCAAACAGTACAGTCCAAACAAGAACTACTCGCATCGACCATCGCAAAGCAACGCGAGCAAATTTCGATCATCGGACAATCGGAGACTTCACTCTCGATACCTCTCAGAGACAGTATTGGTTTTGATGCACTGGTATACCTCGACGGACGTGGGGATCTCCTTGAAGCGAATACAGGGACTGAGAGTGATATCGGACTATCACCATCGATTCTCGCGCGTGTTCGCTCGCAGAACCAGCCCTCATTCTTCCCGATTATTGAAAAGAATCGCTGGGTATCATATGTCATCACTGCTCCAGACACTCGTCACGGACAGCCAAGCGGAACAGTGGTGGCACTCTTCCCTGCAACTGCCCTCAGTGCACGCATCTTCTCGGCAGTCAATGATGCATCATCGAAGGAAATCCTCCTCATGCTCACCGACAGTGACGGACACTTGATCGTCCTCACAGGCGACCCACAGGGGGGAGCGGTACGTGTGTACATCGACCCTGCATCGTCGGCAGACACCTTCCTCAAAGAAGCGCGAAAAACCGCAGAGGGGTATGGACACGGTATCGACTACGCCGGCATCAAAATTCTCGGAGCGTACAAAACAATCCCATCGATCGGATGGACCATCATGGCGACAATCGATCAGTATACGATCTCCACTGCGATGTTCCGCCTCGCCATCAACATCGCTGCCATCGGTCTCGCCTTCGTCGGCCTGCTCTCTCTGAGCACTTTCATCCTCGCACGGCGCATCACAGAACCGCTGGAACAGCTGAGTGGAAAGCTCGACGGTCTGGAGGCACGACACTGGCGCTACGAACGATCTATTTACACAGGGAATGAATTGGAGAGTGTGGACCAGGCAGGATACGACCTCACGAAGAGACTACGTATGGCACATGACCATCTAGAAGACATGGTCCGCGAACGGACAGAGGAAGTGCGCAAGAAACTGTCGGAGAATGATGCCATCCTCGAGAGTATCGACTACGGAATCTTCGTCACGAATGACGAAGGAAAAATCGTCTACTCAAACAAAGCAGGTGAGACACTCATCGGCACAAGCATCAGTGATACTGAGAAACCCATGGCCATCGAACGTCTCCGACTCGTCAATAAAGACGGCGCACTTCTTACTGTGGAGGAACATCCGATCCATATCGTCCTCAGAGCGGGGCAACAGAATATCCCAACGGTCGACCCTGAATACAGCATCCGTATCGGAAACGATCAAGACATTCCCGTACAAGTGCGCGTGACGCCGATTCTCCGTGGGAAGAAATGCGTCGGTGTCGTCGCCGTGCTCCGGAACACAACGGAAGAGCGACGGATCGACAAAATAAAATCAGAGTTCATTTCGCTCGTGAGTCACCAGCTCCGCACACCACTCTCCTCCATGCGCTGGTACCTGGAAATGCTCGCTACGAAGGATGCAGGCCCACTCACGACGGATCAGGAAGAGTACGTTCGCGAAGCCTCGACATCGAATGCACGCATGGTGCACCTCGTGAATGGACTGCTGAATGTTTCACGCCTGGAGATGGGCATCGGAAAAATGCAGGTCAATGCAGAAACCATTCACGTGGAGAAAGTCGTGCGAGAAACAGCAAGCACCTTCGACCTTGAACTCAAGCAAAAAAACATAGAATTACGCATCGGGACAAAGAATATGGAAGGCGTCTCCACGACATCCGACAGGGGTCTCCTGCAACTCATCATCGAAAATTTCCTCAGCAATGCGATCAAGTACAGTCGGGAAAATACCGCCATCACGCTCGATCTTGTGACCGACGCACAGAAGCAGTCCGTCACCATCAGCGTCACCGATACGGGGATCGGTATCCCCATCGCACAGAGAGAATTCATCGGGAAGAGACTCTTCCGTGGCACAAATGCGCGCTTGGAAAATACGGACGGTAACGGACTTGGTCTCTACATCTCAACCATCGCATCCGAAGCCATCGGCGCAACGCTCAAGTTTGAGAGTAAAGAGAATGAGGGATCAACGTTTATTTTGGTTCTGCCGGTGGGGCAAGAAATAGAAGCCTAACGATAGGGATAATCCTCTCCAGACCGCACCTCACCCCCTACGCATCTCGCTGAAGGGGGGGGTGTTACGATTGATCAAAGTCATTATCAATTACCCACAGTTTTCTCTCTCCCCTTTTGAGAGAAATATCACCGCAGTGACAGAGTGAGGTCACAAGAACAATCAAAATACTCTACAAAACTAACATAAGACTTAAAGCTTCTCACTTCATCCGCTACACTGCTCCCATGTCGAACACTGTCATGATCCTCGGGAGCGTTCTTGCGGTAAGCCTGATATCATTCGTCGGCATCGGACTCTTCGCATTCTCCGAGTCTCTCATCCGCAGAGCGATGCTCGGCTTCGTCAGTTTCTCAACGGGTGTGCTTCTCGGTGACGTCTTCCTCCACATCATCCCCGAGATGGTAGACGAAGGTAGCTTACTCGGTCGCGGAGTACTCCTTATCCTCCTTGGCGTGCTGATCTCCTTCTGCATTGAAAAGTTCATTCACTGGCACCACTGTCACATTTTGCCATCGAAAGATCACTACCATCCCGTTGGCACGATGACACTCATCGCAGACGGGCTCCACAATATCGTGGATGGGGCACTCATCGCAGGAAGCTTCCTTGTCGATACCCGTATCGGAGTCGCAACGACGATTGCCGTGATGCTCCATGAGATCCCACAAGAAATCAGCGACTACGCTCTCCTCCTCTACAGTGGCTTTAGTCGACGCAAGGCACTCCTCTGGAACTTCATCTCAGGCGTTGCATCCCTTATCGGCGCCATCATCGCACTTCTTGCTGTGCAGTGGATGAGTGGACTCACAGAAGTCCTCCTCGCTCTCGCGGCAGGGAACTTCCTCTACATCGCAGGGACCGATCTCATTCCTGAGCTCCACAAAGACACACATCCTGGACGCGCTGTCCTGCAACTCTTCTTGATCTCTGCTGGCATCGCTGTGATGTACGGACTCACGATGCTGGAGTAAAAGCACAAAAAAAGCCGACACTGTGTCGGCCTCTCTATCCTGCTCTCCATACGCCGGATTTTGTCGAGGATGATCATCTATCTAGGATCGTGATTACTCACGACCTCAAGCGGAGGGGCAGGTGGTCTCACGGAACCATGAGAAGCTCCACACGCCCAATTCCTCCTTGCAGTACCTAGAGTTTGCCGTGATGTCCCGCATTCCGCGGGACCAACCCCGTACTCGGGGACGTTTCACACCCCACTGAAGGGGTTCGTCTCTGTGGCACTGGTCCGCATGCAGTCTTACCGGATATACACTGCACGGGTGGACGTTATCCACTAGGCGTTCCATTACTGTCCGGACGTTCCTCCCCGCGGATGCGGGGCGATCATCAAAAGAGCAGGATAGAGAGTATGGGCGTAGTTGATGGCTTATTCAAGCTATTTAATCTTAATCGTAACTTGCTCTTCATAATTCGTACTTCATAATTCATAATTCTCGATAGTTTCATCGAAAGCAATATTGTGATAAATTCTCTTTCCACCACGCCGCTTTAGCTCAGTGGTAGAGCAACCGCCTTGTAAGCGGTAGGTCCGGGGTTCAAATCCCCGAAGCGGCTCCATTTTGATGTACAATCACACTATCAAGCGCTCCGAGATCATCTTCGGCATTATCAAAATCCCGCTCGATATCCTCACGGCGGTATCCGCAATGGTGGTCGCGTATTCACTGCGCTCTGCGAATATCGATCTCCTACCAGGTCTCCAGTTCATCACACAACAATCGAACCTACCGGAGTTCTCGTACTATCTGGAGTCATTCGTTCTGCCGTGGACCATCGCATACCTCGTCATCAATGCGACTCTCCAGCTCTACAGTCTGAAGATCACCCTTGGGCCGTGGCGTGAGTTTGGACGCGTTCTCATGAGCTCTATCATCTGGGTGAGCATCGTGATGGGGTGGTTCTTCCTCGTCGCCAAGCAACTCTTCTTCTCGCGTGTCCTCCTCCTCCAAGCCACACTCCTCCTGACGGTCTTCTCACTCACGGTGCGGACCGTCATCCTCATCATTCAGCGACTCTGCCTGAAAGCCGGCATCGGTGTACGCACGGTGGTGTCCTGCGGGATGTCCCCACTCCCACAGAGTATGGAAAACGTCATGAACGACGATCCTCGATACCATTATCTCGGGCACGAGAAGAGTATCGATACGGTACTCGCACGGCATCACACGCGCGCCCTCGACTTGGTCCTCCACACGGACCCCAGCCCCAAGAGTGAGAGCACATCGAGCCTCATCGACCTCTGCCGGAGCCACCAGATCGGGTATGCATTCGTACCACCGGTCTTCGCCGACGTCCCGCACCAGCTCAGCATCGCACACGTCGGTCTTCTACCGATCCTCCGCTTCGAACCGACTCCACTCGACGGTTGGGGAAGAGTCTTCAAACACATCGCAGACATCGGACTCGGGCTCATCCTGCTCCTCATCTTGGGCCCACTCATGCTCGTGATCGCCACGACAATCCTCATCCTCGATGGTTGGCCGATACTCTACGTGAGCGAACGGATAGGACAGTATGGTAAACAACGTATCCATATCCTCAAATTCCGAACGATGTGCAAAGATGCCGATGCAAAAAAACGTGATCTGGAGGCTCTGAGTCACCGCAAAGACGGTCCACTCTTCAAGGTGAAGAATGATCCACGCGTCACGCGCCTCGGTCGCATCCTCCGTCGCCTCAGCCTCGACGAACTCCCCCAGCTCTTCAATGTCATCGGCGGGAGCGTATCACTCGTCGGCCCACGTCCGCACCTCCCCGACGAAGTCGCGAAGTACGCACCCCACCATCGGAGAGTTTTCACGGTGCGCCCCGGCGTGACGGGCTTGGCACAGATCTCTGGACGATCGAATCTGTCTTTTGAAGATGAGGTCCGCCTCGACATGCGCTACATCGAAGAGTGGTCTATCGGTCTCGATCTCTGGATCGTCTGGCGGACAGTGTGGGTGGTACTGTTTGGAAAGGGAGCAGATTAATTCGAATATCGAATATCGTAGATCGTATATCGCAATTGTTTTCGAAGACAATCTATGATGCAAAAATCGACATACGACATACGACATACGACATACGACATACGACATACGACATACGACAT
>CAZDQZ010000020.1:0-13908 GCA_964507835.1 uncultured Candidatus Peribacteria bacterium
CTCCGACCACATCACATCAAACGTACATTTTCTACAGAGATTTCTTGCCTATCTTCTATTACACTCTTTCTATGGACACCAAAAAATTCTCCCTCCTCCCCGTATTTTTCACTGTCTTCATCGACATGGTAGGAGTGGGTATCGTCATTCCGATCTTTGCGAATCTTGTGATCAGAAACGATGCTGGTCTCCTCGCTCTTGATTCTTCCTTTGCGTCCCGTGCACTTCTCCTTGGCCTTTTGACGGCTGTGTATCCAGCGTCACAGTTCTTCGGCGCTCCTCTGCTCGGAGCAATGTCAGATCGGTACGGTCGTAAACTCATTCTTGTTCTCTCCCTCCTCGGCACTGTTGCAGGGTATCTCCTGTTCGGTTTTGGTATCACGATTGGCAGTCTCTGGATTCTCTTTCTCAGTCGTGCCATCGATGGTTTCACGGGTGGCAATATTTCGATCGCGATGAGCTCGATCGCAGACATCAGCGATCACTCTGCGAAGTCGAGGAACTTTGGTCTCATTGGCATGGCGTTTGGACTTGGTTTCATCATCGGGCCAGCCATCGGTGGCCTTCTCTCAGACTCCCACATCTCTCCACTGTTTACGTATGCGACACCTTTTTGGGTCGCAGCTATTCTGTCATCGATCAATGTTCTCCTCGTGCTCTGGCGCTTCACAGAAACACTGGATCATAGAGTGGAGAGCGAGATGAGTCTGTTCACCGGATTCCGAAACATCCGTCGAGCGTTCGCACTCAGGAATCTCCGGACGATGTTCCTCGTCGTCTTTCTCCTCACGTTCGGTTTTAATTTCTTTACGCAGTTCTTTCAGGTCTTCCTCATCCAGAAGTTTTCCTTCACCGAGTCCGAAATTGGTGGACTGTTTGCGTTCGTCGGAGTGTGGATCGTCGTGGGACAGGGCGTCCTCGTTCGTCCGCTCTCACGTAAGTTTTCTCCTCGCGCGATTCTTGCTATTTCTGCACTCGTTCTCGCCATTGCACTCCCGATGCTCCTCCTCCCGTCTCATGCGTACGTCCTGTTCTTCATTTTGCCGTTCATAGCGATGAGTAATGGTCTCACGATGCCAAATTACAATGCAATCATCAGCAATCTGGCAGGCAAAAAATCTCAGGGCGAAATTCTCGGTATCAATCAGTCCATCCAGGCTCTTGCGATGGCTCTGCCACCACTCATTGCTGGTCTCATCGTCACGATCGATCGCAATTTCCCAATCATGATGTCTGGCATCGTGACGTTGTCTGCGTGGCTTGTCTTCATGTTGTTCTTTCGTGTAGAGGATTCTCATACGTATGATCAGGCGTGACGTTTCCGCTATACTCTCCTCATGCTTACGGTAGGTAGTCTGTCACCGGCATGGACTGCAGTCGATCAGGACGGCAAGGCCAGGTCCTCGGCCGACTATCTCGGTTCCTGGCTCCTTCTCTACTTCTATCCGAAGGATGACACTCCCGGGTGCACCATCGAAGCCTGTGGATTTCGGGATGCATGGCATCGTCTTTCTACGGTCGTACGGATTGTCGGCGTGAGTAGTGATTCATCCGAGTGTCATCAAAAATTTATCACGAAGTATTCCCTTCCGTTCCCACTACTCGCGGATACGGATGCAGTGCTACGTTCTGCATTCAAGGCTGACGGTACACAGTACCCAAAGCGAGTCACTTTTCTCATTCGTCCCTCGGGGCACATCGAAAAAGTGTACGAAGGATTTGACTGTCAGAACCATGCAGATGATATCGAACGTGACCTTGTTGCACTCCATGTCCTCACATGATGAACGTACTAGAACAACGACGTTGTCCGGCGATGACCATTGTTCTTGTTCTTCTTTTTTCCTTCGGCATCGTTGCCTGCTCTACATCGAGTCCTGTCACTCCAGAGATTCCATCGAAGACTCTTTCAGGTGCTCTCACATTGTCTGCACTCCAGAACGCGCGGTACACGATTGTTTCTCCCATCGTACGTTCAGCTCTGACCTCTGCGGGTTTAAGCTTCTCGCTGACGCTCCATGATGGTGCCGGCACTTTCCCGCGTCAGGCATCGGTGTCCCCATACAACACCGTGCGTCTGGATCCCACTCTTTTTGCGGACGGTGACCTCAATGGCGATGGTGAGCGAGACATGGTGGGCGTTCTTCGTATCGGGGACGGTGACAACGTGCAGACAGAAGTTGTCGCTGTCACACTCAGAGATGGACTCGTGACTCAGCTTGCGACGTTCCCCTTGGGCTCTCTACACGTGAAGTCCCTGCGTGTTGATGGCCGAGTCTTGTCTGTCGAGGCGTTGACTTCAGCCCAGAATGTCGTTGGCAAAAAGCCTGTTAATTTAACTTTTTCGCTCTAGATATTCCGTCAAGCGCCTCAGCACTTTTCTCGATTTTTTTGTGCTACAATCACGATACTATTTGTCTTCCCCATCATTCCCCATGCCTTCCTCCCCACGAAAGTTCTTCAATGTTTGGTACGTGCTCATCGCAGTGGCTGTCGTCGCTGCTCTGTGGCTCGGTGTCAGTTACAATAGCTTCATTCGTTCGCGCGGTGCAGTGACGAATGCGTGGGCGCAGGTCGAGACGCAGTACCAGCGTCGTATCGATCTTGTGCCGAATCTTGTTTCGACCGTGAAGGGTGCTGCGAACTTTGAGCAATCGACGTTCGTACAAGTGACGGAAGCGCGCAGTGCGTGGGCGCAGGCCAAGGCCATCGGGGATCGTTCGCAGGAAATTGCTGCTGCTGGCTCCTTCGACACGGCTCTCTCCAGACTCCTCGTCACTGTCGAAGCATACCCACAGCTCCAGGCCACACAGGCGTTCCGTGATCTCATGACTCAGCTTGAGGGCACAGAGAATCGGATTAGTGTCGCTCGCAAGGATTACAACGATGCCGTCTTCTCGTACAACGTAAGCGTCCAGTCTTTCCCAGGTATTCTCGCCGCCAACGTTCTTGGTTTCGCTCCAGAGGTTCCTTTCTCCGCTACTCCTGGAGCAGAGAACGCACCGTCTGTTGACTTCACGAAGTAGCCCGTAGCATGCACTACCGTCGTACCCTTCTTTCACTGGCAGTTTTCCTCTCGAGCTTCACTCTGTTGCCGAGCGTAGTTTCCGCGTTCGATGTCCCTGCGAACGATGGTTTTGTCACAGACACAGTTCAACTTCTCTCAGCAGAGGAAAAGTCTTCGATAGAATCTACGCTGTCTGCGTACCGCGCGAGTTCGTCGAATGAGATCGCAGTCGTCATTCTGTCCACACTCAAGGGTGAGCCCATCGAGGATGTCGGCCTCGCGATTGGCAGGAAGTGGGGTGTGGGATCAACGAAGAGCAATGGCATTCTCCTCCTCATCGCATACGACGATCACCTCGTCCGCATCGACGTTGGATATGGTCTCGAGGGAGCCGTCCCTGATCTGGTAGCCAAGGGCATCATTGATACTGACATTGTACCGGCATTCCGTGACGGGGCGTATGCTCTCGGTATCCAGACTGCGATTGCTTCCCTGCAGAAACACATTGGTGGTGAGTACACTGCTGATCGCTACAATCTTCCGGAGGAATCAGCAGGTCCACTCCCGTTCGTGTTCTTTTTCCTCTTCATCGTCCTTCAGTGGATTCTTGCCATCCTCGCTCGCAGTAAATCGTGGTGGCTTGGGGGAGTGTTCGGTGGCATCGCTGGCGTTGTCCTCGTGATTGCATACGGGGGTTGGTGGTGGCTGGCGATTCCTCAGTTCGTTGTACTTGGCCTGTTCCTCGATTTTGTCGTTTCTAAAAATTATCATCGTAGAGGAACGCCCAGTTGGTGGGCTGGCGGAGGCTCTGGATTAGGAGGTTCTTCCGGTTCTGGTGGTGGAGGTTTTGGTGGATTTGGAGGAGGAAGCTTTGGCGGAGGTGGTGCGAGCGGTCGCTGGTAAAGATGCTGTAGATACTTCTTTGGTCTCATGGTGAGTCACGCTACAATTTCCGTATGACTATTCTTGCGTCGACACTCGTTGCTCTCTCCATCTTCGATCTTTTTCCTGCGACGCCTGCATCACTCGTCGTGCCAACCTCGTCGTATGCCGAAAGCGGAGTGGGGGAACTCACCGTGCAGGTCACAAATGCAGACGGCGTTGGCTCGGTTGCCCGAGGATCATCGCGCGTCCCCCTCGCAACTCTTGAGCTCATTCCTTCCTGTGACGCAGATGTTTCCGTCGAGAGTATTAATCTTCGACACACGGGCCTTGGTGCCACGACTGATATTCGTTCTGTCTATCTCACCGATGGTTTTCGGCGTGTGACGCGCGCTCAGAGATTTGATGCGAAGAGATCGATCCTCACCCTTCGTTTCTTGCACCCATTTACATTGAAGCGTTGCGACGTGCAACGACTATCAATCATGATTGATGTGAGTTCTGCCGCTACTGTTGCCTCGGAGCATAGTATTGCACTCATTCCTGGCACTATTCGCTCATCGGCGAAGACTGTCACCATCGATGAGCGACAGAATGCCTCCACTGTTGTGACGACCCCGTTTCAGGTGGGTTCGATCTCGTTGAGGTTCCTCGATATTAACGGTCCTCTCCGATATGGCAGGAGAGAAAAAGTTGCCCGCTTACAACTTACCGCTGATGCGAAACAAGCTCACCTGCTCAAGAAAATTACACTGACCAATAACGGCACAGCCCGAGATATGAATCTTGTGCAATTTACCCTGGAGAAAAGTGACGGCAAGAATCTGATAGCTCCTGCCATGCGTATGCATGGTCGTACTGTCGTGCTTGAGTTTTCTCCTAGTTTTTCTCTCGATCGTGGACAGACTGTCGTACTCAATCTCTTTGCTGAGGTGAGAGCAAGACACTCTGACACTGTGCAGTTCACACTTGAGGAGCCAAGTGATGTGGTTGCAATTCCTTCCAATTTGCGCTGATGCCTCTTCGTCGTTTTCTCGTACCCTTTGCACTCGGCTTGTGTTCGATATTGGCTCTCATCAGCTGTCAGTTGTCCGCTCCGCGAGAGAGGCCCGCTGAGGAGGTGCTCCGGAGGGCCATCATCAATAATGCGCTCCTCGATCATGTCGGAATCGATGCTCGTCTCCGCGTTTCATCGGATGTACTTTCTGGGTCTCTGGCTCTGAGAGGTGGCATCGATGGAGGCGGTGTGTCGTGGTGGGGTACCGGAGATCTACGTATGACGCATTCTACCAACACTGAGCGCTCGTCGTTCAGTGGTGCTTTGACAGTGCTCTCGCTCGATCATCGGACTCTCGGTGTCCGGATTGATTCTGCGCAAGGCATCCTCGCTGATCGTCTGTTGTCGTCTATCGTCCATAGTGACTCTGCACCCTGGCTCATGATCACTTTTTCTACAGGGTCCGTCGCCCTCCCTGTGCGATCGCATGTTGATGCAGAGACCGTCGATGCATTACTGTCCACCCTTCGTATCGTGTCTGCTTCACCGCTCACGAAACAATCATTGAACTCGTACATCTATACAATCTCTGTTGTCACGAATCCGATCAGCGCAAACTCACACGACTCCTGGAAAGGCGATCTCATCATCGACGCGAAAACTTTTGAGTTGATCTCTGTTCATTGGACCATGGTAGATCCAAAACCATCGTCGTCGCTCAGCATGAACGAAGTGGAGGTTCACTTCGAGAGTCGCATTCAAAGCCCGAAGCCACGCGTCGAGGGTGCTGTTGTTCCTCTGACGGTTCAGTCGCTAACAGACATCATTTTACGAAAACCGCTAGTTCCGTGAAGAGTCCTTGCAGGGCATACTGATCGACAGAATGCCAACGAACGATCCATCTCAGTCACAGGTAGACGGTATAGTGTCTCCATCCTCAGAGCCGGAGGGTGCGACATTGACGGTACCCACTGTCCCGCAGGTAACAGTTTCACGATCATCCGTGAAACTTTCGATGATTGTCCTTGGGATTTTTGTCTTTCTCTACATTCTTGCAGGTTTCGTTCTCATGGCGATTTTCCCACGTCCTGATGCCAGCTTGGCTCAGCTAAAACTTCTTTCGACTACATCCTTTGCCATCGTTGGTCTCGTCTCTCTCTTGCTAGGTTTCATTTCCTTCATCCGTATCAGTTCAGTGAAAGATCATCCCAGACTGAAGATGTTGGCTCTCATTCGTGTCGCGATCGTGTTACTCCCTGTCATTCTTGTCAGTGTTCTTGTTCCTGTACTCATCAACGCCCAGCCACGCCTCATCCTCGAAGTATTGTCACCATCATCAACGACAAGCTTGATGGCACCGGTGACCGTAACATTCGGTATGCCGACAGCTCTGAAAGTATTTTCCCTCAATCATCTCACTCCACTGAAATACGAGTGGGATTTCAATGGCGACGGCGCAGTGGATCAGGAAACGTTCGATCCACAGGTGACTTATACGTTCCAGAAGCAGGGCGTCTTCAGCGTTCTCTCGCGGGTGACGATGGTCGATGGCCAGACGAAGACCGTGAGTATTCGACTCGTCATTCCTCGTGCAGGTTTTCGCGTTCAGCCTGCGTCTCCCGTCATCGATGAAACGGCGACCTTCTCACTCGAGCATCTTTTTCCGAAGTCTTCAGACCCCAAAGTGCCCACGGTCCTCAAGGCGAGGTGGGACTTCGATGGTGATGGCACTGTCGATGTCGAAACCAATAAGCTCGATGCGTCGTTCGTCTATCACAAGCTCGGACCGGTGATCCCCACCGTTTCGTTGACACTCAGTAACCAGACTCAGACATCTCTCTCCCGTTCACTCGACGTGGTGAAGGCACCAGAGCAACCGTTCCCCATCACACTCGAGACTGAGCCAGCGATGCTTCTGGGGCCACCGCCCTTTGGAGTGCTCTTCACACTCAAGACAAAAGAACCAATCGCTTCAGCGAGCTGGGACTTTGGGAATCAAAAGACCCTCGAGGGCCTTCGCGTTGCTCAAGTATTCAGCACCGTCGGAAATTTCACCGTGACTGTTGCTGTTCGATCTCAGAGTGGTGCTACCGCCCACTTATCGAAAGTGATCCGTGTCACGAACCCTCTCCTGATCAGTGATCTGACGTTCACAGGAACGCCAGAGGTCCGCGGGAGTGATATCGTCGGAGAGGCTCCTCTCTCTGTCGACATTACTCCTGTGACGTCTCAGCCTCTCATTTCCTTCTCCTGGGATGTCGAGACGTCGGATGATATTTCTGCGCCTGATAAGACTCTTCACGCCATCTACAGGGATCCGGGTACTTACACTGCCGATCTCATCGGCATTGACGCTGATCAGAATGTCTTCCGCAGGCGCATGAAGATCACAGTGAAGCCACCGCAGTCATTCGTGAAGATCACGATGGTTCCCGAGTCGGCAACTGCCCCTGCCACGATCAAGTTCGATGCATCCGACGCGTTCATCCCGAATGAAGATATCACGGGATTTGAGTGGGACTTCGGCGATCAGTCGTCAGCGAACGGTACGAAGTTCTCTGGAGCTCTCACGGAACACATCTTTGAAAAGCCTGGTAACTACAACATCACCCTGCGTGTACGTACGACCGCAGGCAATGTTTATACTGATCAGAAGACTCTCGTCGTCCGTGCACCGCTCATCGATGCCTGTTTCCTCGCCAGTCGTTCCTCAGGCAAGGCACCTCTCGGTGTCAGCTTCGACCCATCATGCTCCACCGGCAATGTCACGTCGTGGCTGTGGAATTTTGGCGACGCTTCCGAGAGTGACATCAAGAATCCATCGCATGTCTTCGTCACTCCTGGCACGTACACCGTGACCTTGACGATGACGACCGCCGATGGACTCAAGAGTACGAAACGTTCTACAATTACTGTCACTGACCAATGAAAAATTCTACCTTCGTTCGCATCGTTGCGATCATCGCTATCGCCGGCATCATCATCGCAGCCCTTCTCCCTGGGCTCGCGTCGATCCCTTCCTAATTTTCCTTCGTAACCGACTGAAGGCTGAGTGAACCTGATGTTCTGAAGGATGAACTCACTGCTGTTGGAGATTCTGTCTGCAGGAAGTATCCAGCACTGGCGATCATCGCCGCATTGTCTGTGCAGAAACGGAGTGTTTTGGGGAAGCGAACTGTGACAGCATTCTTCTTCCCGAGATCATGACACCGTTCTCGGAGCACTCTATTCGCCGATACTCCTCCGACACAGTGAAGTTCCTTGGTTGCAGGGTATGCAGAGAGTGCATGTTCTAGTCTGCTCATGAGGTGATCGACGATCGCTGACTCGTAGCTCGCCGCGACGTTTCTGCGTACGGTGTCATCCCACTCGTGTGCGGTTTCAATCTTTCTTTGCAGGTACTTCAGAGACGTCTTCAGTCCAGAGAAGCTAAACGAGAGTGGTGCGTGTTGCAGGGGATGCGGGAACTCGTATTTCCTATGATCCCCAGTCTCTGCTAAAGCGGAGAGAACAGGACCGCCGGGGTAGGGGAGACCCAGGAGCACCGCACCCTTGTCGAAGGCTTCTCCTGCGGCATCGTCGATGGTGTGACCGATGAGCTCTCCTCTCGTATGAGACGTTCTGTACCACAGATCGGTGTGACCTCCGGAGACTGAGAGTGTGAGCAGTGGAAATTGCGGTTCTTCTTGTACAGTTGTTCTCTCTGCATCATCCGCGTTTACGAGCCATGTCGAGGACAGGTGACCGAGTGTGTGATGGACGGGGATGATGGGCTTTCCCCAGACGAGCGAGAGCGCGCGTGCAGTCGTAGTGCCCACGAGCAACGAACCCAGCAGACCAGGTCCGTACGTGACAGCGATGGCATCGATCGATGTGTGGTCGATTGTTGCGTCCTGTAAACATTTGTCGATGACCGGGAGAATACTTTCGAGCTGTTTCCGTGCTGCATCTTCCGGGATGACGCCCCCACGTTTCTCGAAGTCCTTCCCAGAGCTTGCAATGACACAACTCAGTACAACCCTGCCATCCTGAACGATACTTGCCGATGTTTCGTCACACGATGTTTCGATCCCGAGGATGAGCATGTACAAAGCTTAAAGCCTAACGATCAAAGCGAAAAGGTTCTTTGCTATACTTCGAGTGTGGTATCACTCTTCCCCTCCCGCGCCGTCGCACTTGTCGTTGGACCTCTCTCGGTTCACTGGTATGGCTTGATGTACGCACTCGCGTTTCTTCTTGGCGCCTTTCTCCTTCCGTACCTTCTACGGTTTCGATCACTGTCTCTCTCATCCCGTGATAGAGAGTCTCTGCTCATGCACTTGTTTCTCGGCGTCGTCGTTGGCGGTCGAGTGGGTTACGTACTCTTCTACGGACTATCATATTTCCTTGCTCATCCACTTTCTGTTTTTGCAGTATGGGAAGGGGGGATGTCATCCCATGGTGGCTTTGTGGGAGTGACGATAGCATTGTTACTTTTTTCACGGAAGCATCGCATTCACCCACTTGCACTTGCCGATGTTCTCATGATTCCTATCGCTCTGGGTCTTGCACTCGGTCGCCTTGGGAACTTCATCAATGGAGAACTCTATGGCACTCTGACGACAGTACCGTGGGCGATGTACTTCCCCGGCGTAGATGGATTACGACATCCCACACAGATATACGCGATTCTGAAAGATCTCTGTATTGCCTCCGTGAGTTTTCTTCATCTTCGCTCTACAGTGCAGAATCCTATCGTCGGTCGGACGACTTCGTATTTCTTGATGACGTATGCGCTCCTACGGTCGCTTGTCGAAGTCTACCGTGATCAACCATTCGGATTCGTGGATATGGGAATCGTGTCGCTGAGCTACGGTCAAATCTATACGATGCCAGTTGTAATTCTTGGGATTATTCTATGGCTGTACTCCGGTACTCTGCACCGAAGGCAGACTGCGTAGCTCCTCTGTGACGATCTCTCGCTCGACCCACGGTATTTGTCCGAATGCGGTCATCATGGTGATGTCTGCCCCTTTTCCACAGAAGAGCACGACGTCCCCCTCAGTCGCTTCGCGGAGTATGAAACGAATTGCTTCCCTTCGATCGCTGATGCGTACGCAAGCTTTTCGAAGTGAATGCTGACCTCTGGGAACAGCTTCCTGTCCTCGATAGATCTGTAGAGATGTCGGCATGCCAGAGAGCACATCGTCGATGATAGTCTCTGGGTTTTCTGTATACGGATCTTCATTCGTGACGACGATGACATCAGCGTTTTCAGCACAGATTCTGCCGACGATTGGTCGCTTCTCGCGCATGCGATCGCCACAGCTTCCCGTGAGGACAAGCAGGCGACGATCACTCTGCATCGATGCACGCAGTGTCTTTAGTGTCGCCTCGTATGCTTGCGGTGTGACGGTGAAGTCAATGAACACCGAGAAGTCTTGTCCGATGTCGATGCGTTCCATGCGTCCGCTGACGCCCGTAAATGTCCTTAGTGCATCTGTAGCATCTTGGAGTGAAATATTGACAGCGTGCACGCAGGCAATCGCCGTGAGTGCATTCTGCAGATTGTAGAGGCCAGCCATCGGAACAGTCACACTACAGGCTTCATCATTGATGTTTCCACGCAGTGTCCCTGAAACTTCCGTTGACACTGCTTGTTGATCGGTCATCCAGAGGCCACACTGAGATTGGCTCGCACCCTGTGCGAAATCCCTGCGCGAGGAGCAGTGAATCGTCCATGGCGTTTTGATGTCTAGGTACTTTGTATAGGTGCGATCGTCCGCATTGAGCACTTTCACGCCGTACTTCTTTCGTAACATCTTGAAGAGCAACGCTTTTGCATCGATGTATGCATCCATCGTTTTGTGGTAATCCAAATGTTCTTCAGCAATATTTGTGATCGCTCCGACCATTGGCCATGTCCAGTTCATGCGCCCTTGGAGCAGACCGTGCGATGAGCACTCGATGACAGCGTGCGTACACCCAGCTCGAACAAGTTCACGGAGAAACTTCTGTACGATGAATGGCGACGGGGATGTCTTCTGCGTCGGGTTCCAGCGAATGTCGTTTCCGACTTGGAAGAACGCCGTCGACAGCGCTCCGGTCTTCTTTCCTACTGCAGTCAGAATATGGGCTGTCATCGCGACCGTCGTCGTTTTGCCATCTGTCCCCGTGATGCCGATCACCGTGAGCGAGCGAGCGGGGAATCGGTACAGAACTGCTGCGACGAATGCCTTCAGTCGGTGCCACGTGAGTATCACCAGACTCGTTTCACCGAGGAACTTTTTGAGAAGCTTCTTCATGCACCTTGTAGCATACCACGCACTTCGGTGATGTCTGTCTGGATTCGAAGGAATAGTTCCTCTTTCGAAGCGAAGTGTCTGATATCGCGAATGCGTCCGATGATCTCGATCTCTATTGAGGGGGGTACCTCTGTGATTATCGCATCGAGTATGTGCACTTCGAGGGAAAGTGAATCGTGAAAGACTGGTCGAGGGCCGTAGTGTAGAGCACCCATCATTTTTGTACGATCAAGAGTGACGAAACAAGCGTACACACCATGCTGAAGATCTCCTGGGGCGCTCGTTGGATCGACATTGATCGTCGGTGTGCCGAGACTTCTGCCCCTCCCCGAGCCCTGTATCACTTTGCCACGAATGGTCATCGGGTAGCGCATGGAAACGATCCCACAGTACACGACTTTCATTGAGTCTGCGATGATGCATTCCGTCAACTCGCGAGTGTGTGCATCGCTTGGTGCTCCGTGTTCTGACGTACGGTCTTCAGTTTCTGCACTAGGTCACGGAAGCTCTCTGGATTACCGGAGACTTTTTCGCGGAAGGCTTCACGGATGTCCGAGCCACTCCTGCGGATCTCTGCAACAGATGTGTTTTTGCCTCCGGGCATAGGCAGGGGGATGAGGCTTGCTGCAAGAAGACTTGTCTTCAATGTTGAACCCAAGACTTTCATCATACTCTTCCCTGTCCAATTCATGATCATCGATAGGTTACGCAAAGGCAGAAGGGCACCCTCTTTGACGACATCAGCAAGCAGTGTCTGTGGCATCGATGTGAGCGGTGCTCTGCTGACAGAGTCGTAGACACGCTTCGCTGGATCGATGATATTTGTTTGAGTGAGTTTTTCGAAAGGCATCATTACATTATATACTATTTTATATTTTTGTACAGGCTTTCGACGATCGTTTAACGACGAAAACTGGCGGAGAGGGAGGGATTCGAACCCTCGAATCCCTTTCGGGATTAACAGTTTTCAAGACTGTCGCCATCGACCACTCGGCCACCTCTCCTTGTACAGAACTATAGCAAAGTATAGAAACAATCGAAATAGAACCAGTCACGTTCTTCCGGTTCGTGACAGACCACTAGGTCCACCTATCCTGCGTCATGAGTATGCCAGCATTCTCCTACAGAACTAGAGGATGCAATCCTTCAGCCAATGCATCGCCTTCGCACTACTGATTGTGCAGGGAACTATTTCTATGACGGGACAGGTGTAGCTATGGAGGTCCTTAATTTTTTTGACTGCGTTCTTCGAACCTTGTGGTGTTGTCTTGCACAAGAGAATGTATTCCTGAATTTTGTCGATCTTGCCATTCCACCGAAAAACTGATGACACAGGACCGATCACCTGAGCACAGGCAATGCACTTCGCACTGAGGAGTTCTTGCGCGATGACGAGCCCCGCCTTCTTCGTGGGAACACTGACGGTGATGAGCCTGGCTGATTGCGAAGACATCGGTATGACAAGAGTGGAAGTCTTCAGTATTCTACACACACTGTGCTCACCTCCAAGCTCCGCGTCACCCTTCTCAAGGATTTTGGTATTCCATCGGCAGGACTTACTGATGATGATGTGCGGAGCCTTCAACGCAAGTTTGGTTTCAACGAGCTTCCGGAGGTGAAGAAGTCTCTCCTGAAACTCTTCCTCGCACAGTTTCAGGATGCCATGGTGTACATTCTCGTCGTGGCAGCGACTGTGTCTGTGCTCGTGCCATACTTCCATGCTGGGCACATGGACTTCGCAGAATTGATCGACGCAGGAGTCATTTTGTTCATCGTGCTTCTCAATGCTGTCTTTGGATTCTTGCAACAGTGGAGAGCGGAGAATGCCATCGCCATGCTCCAGAAGCTGAGTGCTCCTACGGTCAAAGTGCGCAGGAACGGTGTTGTTCGTTATGTGGCATCACGGGAGGTCGTACCTGGAGATATCGTTCTCGTCGAAGCAGGGGATCGATTGAGTGCTGATGCGCGACTCATTGCTTCATCATCACTCGAAGTTGATGAGTCTAGTCTGACAGGAGAGTCTGTCCCAGTGGCTAAAACTGTTCTCGAAACGATTGAGCACGGGTTCGCCTTCAGTCCCGGCATGCTCTTCTCTGGCACACTGGTGACACGTGGTTCCGGAGAGTCGATTGTCACGGCGACGGGACTCTCGACGGAGATTGGGAAGATCACGTCGCTTATGCTTAGCTACGAAACACCGAAGACCCCTCTTGAAATCGAGCTGAATCAAACGGGAAAGCGTATCGGTATCATTGTCCTTGTCCTCTGTGTGTTCATCTTCATCGCAGGACTACTACAAGGCCTTCCTGCGATTGATATTTTCTTCACCGTCGTCAGTCTTGCGGTCGCAGCAGTACCGGAGGGGCTCCCTGCCATCGCAACTGTCTGTCTCGCGATCGGAGTACAGCGAATGGCGAAGAAGCATGCACTCATCCGTAAGATGGATGCCGTCGAGACACTCGGTGCCGTGACAATCATCTGCGCCGACAAGACGGGTACGATGACGCAGAACAAAATGGCAGTTCAGGATGTGTGGACTTTCGATGCGTCGATGCGTGATGATGCACTCAGGATCGCATCATCTTGTAATAGAGCTGAGCTCCCTGACATCGGAGATCCGACGGAGATAGCACTTCTCAAGTCTGCCGCAGAGTCATCGATCGAGAGACTGGAGATTGACGAAGAGGAACTACCCTTTACGTCAGAGGCCAAGTACATGGTCACTACTCATACTTTTG
>CAZDQZ010000020.1:14008-17642 GCA_964507835.1 uncultured Candidatus Peribacteria bacterium
GAGGAACTACCCTTTACGTCAGAGGCCAAGTACATGGTCACTACTCATACTTTTGGTGGTACTTCCGTACGCTACCTCAAAGGAGCTCCGGAGGTCATCGCTCGCTTCTTGTCCGCAGACATTGCGTCCAAAGTTCTTTCTCAAGCGGAAGCCTTCTCGACGAAGGGGCTTCGTGTCCTTGCCGTCGCGATGGGTCCTGCTGATGCGGTGAAGTTTGTCGGGTTAGTGACGATGATGGATCCTCCTCGGGCAGGTGTCCATGATGCGATTCTCCTCGCTAAGTCTGCCGGTATCCGCACTCTCATGATCACCGGCGATCATCCGGCGACAGCACTCACGATCGCTCGCTCCGTTGGCATCGAGTCATCCGGAGTGATGACAGGAGTGGAGCTGGATTCTGCCGATGACGATACACTGCGATCACGTCTGCACACCGTGTCTGTGTTCGCACGCGTACAGCCTGCACACAAGGCACGTATTCTCATTGCACTGGAATCGATGGGGGGGATCATCTGCATGGGGGGCGACGGCGTGAACGATGCTCCTGCGCTCAAACGAGCACACGTCGGTGTAGGTATGGGTCTGAATGGCACCGCTGTCGCCAGGGAAGCATCGGCAATGGTACTGACCGATGACGACTTCTCCACGATTGTGTCGGCTATCGAAGAAGGCCGACGCATCTACGACAATATTCGCAAATTCGTCCTCTTCCTCATGCGTTCGAATGCTGGCGAAGTCATGATCATCGCAGGGGCGATTCTCCTTCAGATGCCGTTACCTTTACTGCCTCTCCACATTCTCTGGATCAACCTGGTCACCGATAGTTTCCCTGCCCTCGCGCTCGCTGCAGAACCGGGAGAGGCAGGGATTATGAAACGGCAACCTCGGAAGCGCGATCAGGGGATCTTCTACGGAGAGTGGTTCTCTCTGGGCCTGTCCGCTGTACTCAATGCAGTTCTCGCACTTTCAGTGTTCAAGCTCTCTCTCTTCCACTTCCCGGATGATATCGCGATGGCTCGCACAGCAGCTCTGACGACGACGATTGTCTACCAGATGGCACTCGCGTTCTCGACGCGGACCAGAAGCTCAGCCTTCACGGTGTCTCCATTCCAAAATCGCTGGCTTCTTTTCGCCGTCTTCGTGTCGATCGTGCTACACATCCTTCTCCTCATGACACCACTCAGTGTCATCTTCTCTGTCAAAGCTATCCCGATTCTTCTCTGGGCAGAAATTATCGTAGGCGCCACACTTTCCTTCGTGATCTTTGAGATGTACAAGGTCCTCCCTCAGCGTTGGAGGAAGTAAGCATATCGGAGAAGATACCTGAAGGATCTAAGGCAATGCAGGTCTTTCGAAGATATGGCCCTTCGATTCGCTCCGCTCAATCAGGGTCATTCGTCTCGTGTGCAAAATAATGGTTTACCATGAGCGAGCCTCTGTTCACCGGAGTAAATAGGGCGAGTCGAATGGCGGTGTTTTTTGGACGAAGTTCGAACATTTTTTGACGAAAATCCGAATTCCGAATTTTAAAATCCAATCGCTCGGGCGGGCAAAAAGGAAGGGGGTTGGGGGGAAGGAATTTTTGCCCGCCCTCGCTTTCCGGTCCCAATTTTTTTCCGCCGCCACCGAATTTCGTGCCAGTGAAACTGGCGCGCCGACTTTAGCTTTCAACTGAACAATATCACAATTCTCGAACAATTACATCTTTCAAATACTGATTTTTGAAATCTGTTTTTTTCTCCAATTTTTGCCTTGCTGTCCGAAACAAACTTTGCAAAAAGTGGTTTCTAAAATTAAGACACAAATGGTGTCTCACTATTCAATTTTAACAAGGATGGGGCAAGACTCAAATAAACGCGCAGTTAGTTATGCTCGTCCTTTGATTGCCTCTCCTCCCACAAATACGCCTCCTGTTTCAATTGTTCTAAAAATGGGGCTTTTGCATTACGATATGCAGGATAGTCATTCGGGTGAAGCTCTATGTTTTTCTGCTTCAATTCTGAGTATTCCTTTGCTTTCTCTGGGTGGGCTCTCAAATAATCACGCACCACAATAAATTGACGTACCCATAGTGAACTTTCTTCACATAGATGTATGCCCTCAAGTTTTTCACCGTCGGGACCAAACTTGGAAAAGGCAAGCCCCTCTGGGTCAGGGTAGTAATGCCATTCATATCCGGCTTTAGTCATCAATTCTTTTTCTTGTTCAAATGGCTCCAATTTTTCAACAACAACCAAAATATCAATAAGAGGCTTCGCCTTCATCCCTTGAACAGAAGTGCTTCCCACATGTTCAATCCTGAGAGCTTTGTCGCCGAACACTTTCAACAGCAGTTCCTTTATTGAGTTAAATTGAGAAATCCAGTTCGGATCATATTCGGAAAGCGAGTATTTTCTATTTATCATATTTATTTTCTTGTCTATAAATTTTAAAAAATCTTATTCCACCATATCCAATAAGTAAACACCCAACAGCAACATTTAATGTTTGAATTAGTAATATCGGGATACCTCCTTTAATTAAGGAAAATAAAATTACAGATGTTCCCATAAACAAAAAGGTCGCAAGTCCTGTTCCAAAACCGAAAATGAGCAATTCTTTTTTTGAATAATTATATTCAAGTGCCTTTGCTGTAAATATACTAGTAAAGAAAACGATTGTCATGGGGCTAGAAATGGTAAGAAGGAAAACGGATACGAAACTCGACAAAAGATTTGTTGGGTTGGTACTTATAGTAGTTGATATATCATTGCCCATAATTCCTTTAATGATAATTATTCCAAAAATAATCAGTGCAATTGAGCTGATAATTCCAAACACTTTTTTAATCTTTTTATTTTCCAACAGTTTTCCAATACCCAAGATTGCTAATGTGATGTAGAAGTAGTCAACAATCGTAACCGCCAAAGTGCCGATTAAGCCATCAAAAAATGATCTTTGTAGTGCTAGGTTGATTATGAAAAAGAAAACAGGCCCAATTGCGAGCTGAAGAACCAAACCCGTTGCTAACCCATTTTTAAAAATTTTCATACATTTTATTTCAAAAGACTATCAACCGAAACATCTAACGCTTTAGAAATTTTCTGCAAAGTTTCAATTGTCGGATTTGTTATTCCTCCAGTTTCAAGTTTGATTATAGAATTATAAGAAACATCTGCCGCTTTTGAGAGGCGATCTTGCGACAAGCCTTTGGCTTGTCTTAGTTTCTTTATGTTCTTGCTGATTTTATTCTCTTGTGCCATACTTGTATTATAATACTATTATTGTTAAAATTGAGTTATGCAAACTTATATTGAAATCATATTATTAGAATACATCTTTTCTTTAAGTTTAACAAGGGAGTTTTGTTTGTTGTGTGCGCACGGGTGGGCGGGGCAAACACAACTTTCTTTTTGGCGGCACATTTCGCAAAGCGAAATACGAAATTCGGCGGCGGAAAAAAATTGGAATCGGAAAGCGAGGGCGGGCAAAAATTCCTTCCCCCCAACCCCCTTCCTTTTTGCCCGCCCGAGCGATTGGATTTTAAAATTCGGAATTCGGATTTTCGTCAAAAAATGTTCGAACTTCGTCCAAAAAACACCGCCAATTTTCACTTTTTGTGAAATCGTAAGAAATAGCCTCGGCGCAAAGCGCC
>CAZDQZ010000021.1:0-4152 GCA_964507835.1 uncultured Candidatus Peribacteria bacterium
CCATCCGCGTCGAGCGTTGCATCGTCCCAAGGACAGAGCGCACTGCCGATGCATCCCTCCATGCACTCTTCACGGGACCAACATCAGACGAGCAAGCGAGCGGTGCCTTCACGTCGGCTGATCTACAGAGTCTGAGCTCTCTCTATCTCGGTGTCTCTATCGAGAATGGTTCTGCGATTGTCAATTTCAAGAAAGGAGCACTTGAGATACTGAATTCTTCAGCGGCTCGTCAGTACATGGTCAAATCTCCCATCAGAATGACACTCCTGCAGTTCCCCACAATCACAGACATCAAGTATGCGATCGACGGCATCATTTTTGACGAGTGGGATGCGTGATGCAGAGACATGTAGGCCTTTTCGATTCTCTATTTTTTCTTGTACACCTCGACGCTCGTGCAAGAAGCGTGTATACAGAGAGCATTCTTCTTTTCTACGCCCATGAACCGCATCACGCACTTCGAGATTCAGGCAGAAACTCCAGAGCGAGCCATCGCGTTCTATACCAAGGTCTTTGGTTGGACATTCCAGAAGTGGGAAGGAGGACAGTATGAGTACTGGATGATTCTGTCGGCGGATAAAGACAGCAAGGAGCCTGGGATCAATGGCGGACTTTTGCCACGTCCTACGAAGACTCCACCGAAAGAATGCGGTGTGAATGCCTTCGTGTGTACGATCGTGGTGGATGACTTCGATGCAACTGCGACAAAGATCCTAGCAGAGGGGGGCAGAGTCGCCATGCCCAAGTTTGCGCTCATCGGCATGGCGTGGCAGGGCTACTTCCTCGATACAGAGGGCAATACGTTTGGCGTACACCAAGCGGATAGTAGTGCGAAGTAAATAATGACCTTTGTTGTTCTTTCGGTTTATCGGTATGCCTCTTTCCGATTTTTGACCGCAAGCACAAGCAAGATCACGGCATTCCCATCAATAAGGGTGAAAATGGCTCGGTAGGAACCAACGCGGAATCTATACAGTTTTCGAGGATCCTGTAGTCGTTTGGCAAACTTCAGAGGATCGGGCTCAGACGCATACCAATCGATCTTGTCCAGTATTCGTTTCGCCGTTTTCTTGTCGAATCTGGCAATGTCATCCTGTGCATCAGAACTGTATTCAACACGCATACATATATTTTACAGTTTCAGACGTTTTCTCAAAGCTGTAGAGGACACAGTTTTTCCATTCCTGGCATCATCCAGACCACGATCAATTTGGGCGGTAAATTTTTCTAATATTAATTGATCTTCATCAATAGTCTCCACCGCGAATATTGGCTTCAGATGATTCATCACAATATATCTCACATTTTTTTCTTGTGAGAGCTTGCTGATGTTTTGCCTGAATGCCTTGATGCCAATTGTACGGGTGGTCATATAGTTTGAGGACATAGACTGTAACTATAGTGTACACTTTTGTGTATCTTTCTACAAGAGGGGAAAGGAATATGTTGTACTTTTTGTTCTATATTTTGATGACAACAGAGCAGTAGCTGTGAACGTATCCTTGAATCTTGCATTAGATCTAGCGTGGGGATCAAAGAATCGTTAAGCTTTCTGAGTTCCAAGTGGAGCCAAAGAACGTTGGGGAGTCGCCAAGTGGTAAGGCACTTGCCTCTGGAGCAAGCATTCGGGGGTTCGAATCCCTCCTCCCCAGCCATGCACTACTCGCTTCGCTCGAGTGCATGGCAGCGCCAAACTTCGTTGTAATTGAAACGTGCATGCCCTGTACCGGAGCGCTTTTTAGCGCGACTGGTACACGGGCCTTTCCATCCGCTTCGCTCGAGTGCATGGCAGCGCCAAACTTCGTTGTAATTGAAACGTGCATGCCCTGTACCGGACCGTGAACCTGAGTTTTTACGAATGGTTCATGGGACTGGTACACGGGCTTTCCGCAATATTTTCACTTGATTATTCATATGAGGTGTACGAATATACACCTATGCAATTCTGGTACGTCTACGTTCTACAAAGTCAGAAAGATCACATGTTCTACATCGGAAGTACAAGCGATTTGAAACGTCGGTTTCAACAACACCAGCGCGGAGAAAATATTTCCACGGCGAAGCGACTACCGTTTGAACTGATCTATTTTGAAGGACATCGATCAAAGGATGATGCTTGGAGGCGCGAGAAATATTTTAAGACAACAAAGGGGAAAGTGACGTTGAGAAAGGTTCTTCAAGAATTCTTAAACTCTGCCTATTCTGTAAACGTTGAAAAGTAGTTGAGCTGAGCGGTGCTCGCGTAGCAGACCCTCCTCCACAGCCATGAGCCATTCGCAGAAACGAATAATTCTTCTTTAGGATGCATAGGTGTATTGGATGCGATCATTCCTGTCATTTTCTTCGTGCGAACAATGTACTTGCAAATGCAAATGAGTTGCATTAACATGCATGGGCGATGGCAGGAGTCTCTCTCAGAGGGCGTTTGCACCTGCCATCACTTTTATCTCTTCATTCGCATTCGTATGAAAAATTCTCTGTTGCTTATCATGGCTCTGATTCTCGTTGGATGCTCTGCGCCCAGTGCGCCATCACAGCGCCCGAATGCACAAGATCCTCTACAAGAAAAACTTACCGTATCCGCCAGCTTCTACCCGCTCGCCTTCCTCGCAGAGCGGATCGCAGGGGAGGCAGCAATCGTTACACAGGTCATTCCAAGTGGTGTAGAGCCACATGATTACGAACCAACCCCTCAACAACTTTCCGCTGTCTACGACTCCAAAGTGCTGGTCATGAACGGCCAAGGATTGGACCCGTGGGCTGAGAAATCGCGTGATCAACTCACCTCCCGGGGTATCTTCATGATTGTGGCGACCGAAGGAGCTGACTTGCTTTCCGCTGTTCCCGAGGAAGAAGAACACGAAGGAGAGGAGGAAGAGGAGCATCATGAGGAAGGCGAATATGACCCGCATGTCTGGCTCGATCCCGTACAAATGCGATCCGTTGCCGTGCGGGTGCGTGATGCATTCATTGCGGCAGATTCTGCCAATGCTGAAATCTATCGCGCTAACGCAGATTCTCTCATTGCCGATTTGAACGCTCTTCATGCGCGATTCCGTTCAAACCTTCAATCATGTGCTCAGAACAAAGCTATCGTGTCGCATAACGCCTTTCGTTATCTGGCAAAGAGATACAACTTTGAAACGCTCGCACTCGCTGGTCTATCGCCTGACGAAGAGCCTTCACCAAAAAAGATTGCCGAAATCATTGAGACCGCTAAGCGTGAGAAACTCAAAGTGGTATTCTTTGAGACTCTTGTCAGTCCCAAACTTGCAGAGTCCGTGGCAAACGGAGCAGGAGCACAAACTCTCGTTCTGAGTCCCATTGAAGGCCTTACTACCGAAGAAGTAGCTGATGGTGAAAACTATCTCACAATCATGCAACGAAATGCCGATAATCTTGTTACCGCCCTCGAATGTCAGAAGTAAGCAAAACCAATGCCATTGAAGTCAGGGACGTGTGCCTAACGATTGGAGGGCACACGATTCTTGATTCTGTGAGCTTTGCCATTCCCCAAGGACGGTACGTGGGGATAGTCGGACCGAATGGTGGAGGTAAGACGACGCTACTCAAGATTATTCTTGGTTTGCAGCGCCCAAGTAGTGGCACAGTGGAGATTTTCGGTGAGTCACCGTTCACTGCACGTAAGCGCGGCAAAATTGGTTATGTTCCACAGCGCATAGCCCAAGCCGAGATTCCTTTCCCAGTTTCGGTTGAGGAAATGGTTTGGAGTGGCAGGACTCCTTCTATTGGCCTTGGAAGATGGCGCTCCAGCAATGATAGGGAAACTATCGAAGATGCAATGGATAGTGCAAATGTCGCGCATCTGCGTCATCGTCTTGTAGGCACACTTTCTGGTGGTGAGCGGCAACGCGTCTTTATTGCTCGCTCTCTCGCAGCAGATCCGCATCTTCTCATTCTCGATGAACCAACAACAGGAGTGGATATAGCTGCGAAGGAAGATTTCTACGCCTTGCTCAAAACGCTTAATGCCGACTTGGGACTTACCATTCTGTTCGTATCACACGACATTGAAGTTATGACGAGTGAAGTCGCTTTCGTCCTCGCTCTGAACCAAAAACTCATCTGCCACTGCGAGAGCCATCAATTCCTGTCTCACGACACCGTTGAACGTCTCTACGGGAAAGGCAT
>CAZDQZ010000021.1:4252-11922 GCA_964507835.1 uncultured Candidatus Peribacteria bacterium
GCTCTCTCGATGTTTCTCTCCGGTGGTTTGGCTCTCGCCGCAGTGCTCTTGAGTGCATCGCAGGGGCTGAATGTGAATTTGCACAGCGTCCTTTTCGGGAGCATCGCTACGGTGAATCGTAGTGATGTACTTATCATCTGCGTGCTCGGAGTCACAGTTCTTGGAACGATCGCCTTCTTCTGGAAAGAATTAACCTGCATCGCTTATGACGAAGAACTTGCCGAAACTGGTGGCGTGCAAACGACGATGATCAATTACATCTTTGTCATTCTCACGGCCATCACCGTATCGGTATCGATGCGCATCGTAGGAATTCTTCTCATCGGAGCTCTCATGGTCATCCCCGTCACCACTGCTATGCAATTTGATCGCAGTTTCAAGGCGACCGTATGGATTGCCCTCGGCCTATCGCTTCTATCCGTGATCGTCGGCCTCTTCATCGCCTACTATGTTGGGCTCTCCAGTGGCGGGACAATCGTACTGCTCTCGATGGGCTTGTACGTTCTTGCAAGTCTTAAGAGAAAGTGTTCACGACATCCATAATTGTTTTATTTCGTTCCACGGTATACTCACCATATGAAACCGATGGATACCATCATCAAACGCCTTCAAGAAAGTGGCCATCGCATCGGCAGAGGCCGTAGGGCTGTTCTTGCAACACTCCTGAAGTCCCGACAGCCGATGTCCGCCTTGGAGTTGCATACACAGCTTGTGAAAGCAAAGCTGTCGGCCGATAAAGTCACGGTCTATCGAGAATTGAAGTTTTTGTCAGATGTCGGCATCGCTCATCCTGTGCACTTGAAGGATAATATTCAGCGCTATGAGATCGCTCCGGAGAGCGGGCACAAGCATCATCTTATCTGTACAACGTGCAAGACAGTGAAGGATGTGGAGATGGGTTGCGATGCACTCCATGCAATCGAGAAGAATATTGGTAGGAAAACTCACTTCAAAGTCCGCGGGCATTCTCTGGAGTTTTACGGTCTTTGCTCACACTGTGCCTAATTTCTATGCGACGATCTATCCTCCTCCTCACAATTCTTGTCGGCATGTCCGTCTCCATCAGCGCCGTCGCTCAGGATGCTGTGGCGTCACCAACGGAAGAGTTTATGCGCGCGACAGTACTTCGAATTCTTGAAGAAAAAAAAGGAGAAGCGTTCGGCTTTGACCGCACTTCTCAGCAGGTCATTCTCCGCATCACCAGCGGAAAAGAGAGAGGGAGAGAACTGCCCATCACGAACGGCATTCTTGGCGATCGAGATGACATGAGACTCGTTGAAGGCGAAACAGTCATCCTGCGCAGAATGGAGTATGAAGGAGAAGAAAAATATCTCATTACAGAAAAGTATCGGCTACCCTCTCTTCTGTGGCTTGGAGTATTTTTCCTTGTGTTGACTTTTCTCTTGGGAGGGATAACAGGCATTCGGTCGATTGTCGGTCTTGCAGTGAGCATTCTAATACTTTCACTGTACGTAGTGCCCACTATTGCTTCAGGAAGCAACCCTCTCATCGTGAGTTTAGTCGGTTCTTTTTCGATTGCATGTACATCGTTATACCTGGCACATGGATGTAACAGACGAACGTCTGTGGCACTTTTCTCTACTCTGATAACTCTTTCCATTGCTGTCGTACTGTCGGTTATCTTCGTTCATGTCAGTAAATTGTTTGGAATGGGGAGCGAGGAATCGATGTACCTCCAAAGCGGGCTCACCGCAGGCGTCAATCTCCGTGGACTGCTTCTCGGAGGTATGATCATCGGTTGTCTGGGAGTGCTCGATGACATCACAACAGCACAAACTGCAGCGGTCGATGAGATTCGGAAAGCGAATCCGAACCTGACGTCGAAACAGCTTCTACAGTCGGGGCTTTCCGTCGGCCGAGAGCATATTGCCTCACTCATCAACACGCTGGCACTCGCATATGCTGGTGCTTCACTCCCTCTTCTGCTTTTATTTCAGACCAATGAAACATTTCCACTATGGGTAACGCTCAATAGTGAATTTCTTGCAGAGGAAATAGTACGCACGTTGGTCGGTAGCACTACTCTTCTTTTGGCCGTTCCTATTTCTACCTGGTGTGCGGCAAGATTCTTGAGTAATGATGGAAGGCCATCAATCGGAGGTCATTGCCATGGCCATTCGCATCATATTCGGGTGACCTAGAAAACGAAAAAGGACAAGTCTATCACTCTCAATGTTCGGAAATTATCCGCCAGCCCCAGCTATCCTGCTTCGCAAGATTCGCAGAATTGTCTATCCAAGCGGGACAGCTTGGTGACTTACGTGCCTTTCGATTTTCTTATGATTTTTCGTAACTCGGAAACCTATTCCTCATTTTCTGTGATGGAGAATGGCGTCCTGGGCGCATCATGACTCGTCAGAAGGCTGGCGATTGGATTATTCCTGTTGTTGGTTGCGTAACCATCGTACCAATGACCTTCGCATTGTCTTTTCGCGGGAGGCCACCGGGACGGTGTAAAACGGTCTGTGGTCCCAGCAGTGATCGCACGATCATGCCATGGCGAATACAGAAAATTTCGGGCACAATCCCTCAACGATATACTCACTTTTCTCTCTCTGCTATGGACCAGCATCAATGGCATTCACTTGCCTCTACAGACATCCTCAAGAACCTGACGGTGGATGCAGACACGGGGCTCTCGTCTGATGAAGCCAGAAAGAGATTGGAGCAGTATGGCCCCAATGAACTCGCGGAAGGAAAAGGGGTGTCGTCGTGGGAACTGTTGTTCCAGCAATTCAAAAACGTGCTCGTCATCATTCTGATCATCGCAGTCGGATTATCGGCCTTTTTAGGGCATGAGATCGAATCGATTGCCATCGGCGTGATTGTTCTCTTCGCTGTGATCTTGGGGTTTGTGCAGGAGTATCGTGCGGAGAAAGCGATGGAGGCGCTACGGAAGATGTCAGCACCCACGGCCACTGTCGTGCGGGATGGAGAGGAGTGTGAGATCCCTGCCCGCGAGGTTGTGCCAGGCGATATTGTGGTGCTCTCCACTGGCGACCGCGTACCAGCAGATGCACGGTTAATCGAATCGATGAGTATGCAGACAGATGAAGCCGCTCTCACAGGTGAATCACTGCCCGTTGAGAAACATGCAGGGATTATTCCTGGCGAAGCAGCCGTGGGAGATCAAAAGAACATCGTCTTCTCTGGAACCGTTGCCACGTACGGTCGCGGAAGGGCGGTTGTCGTCGCGACAGGAATGCAGACGGAGTTCGGCAAGATTGCGGGGATGTTGCAAGCTGTGGAAACCGAAGATACCCCGTTACAGAGGAACTTGGACAAGCTTGGCAAAACACTCGCTAAAACCGCGCTGGGGATTGTGTTGGTCATCAGTGTCATAGGCTACATGCGCGGTCAACCGTTACTAGAAATAATCATCTTCGGTATCGCGCTGGCTGTAGCAGTCGTCCCAGAAGCACTCCCTGCAGTAGTGACCATCTCCTTGGCCATCGGTGTACAGCGCATGATCAAGCGCCACGTATTGATCCGCCGTTTGCCCGTCGTAGAAACTTTGGGATCTACCACGGTGATCTGCACGGACAAAACAGGTACCCTGACAAAGGATGAGATGACCGTGCGCAAGATCTACACGGCTGGTGTGATGTTCGATGTGAGCGGTAGCGGATACGAACCAAAGGGAGAATTTTCCGTGGAAGGAAAAATTGTTACACCCACACCATCATTGATCGAGCTACTGCGCGGAGGGGCACTGGCTGGCGACGCCAAGCTCATCAAAGAGGAGCATGGACATGACATCAAGGGCGATCCCACGGAAGGCGGTATCATTGTGGCGGCGGCCAAGGCAGGACTACTGAAGCATGAGCTGGATGCATACATGCCACGTACCGCGGAAATCCCGTTCACATCAGAGACGAAGCGTATGACGACTCTTCACCGTGACGGTCAGTCAGTGATGGCTTACGCCAAGGGTGCTCCCGAGGTCATCGTGCAATCCTGCACGCGCTTATGGGGGGAGGATGGCGAACAGCCACTGACGGAAGAAGGTCGCAAGAAGATTCTGGATCAAGCCCGCACGATGGCGAGTCAGGCGCTTCGTGTCATAGCCATAGCACGTAAAGGGGATGTAGGGATCGAGGAATCTGAGAAGGATATGAAATTTTTGGGTTTGGTGGGCATGATCGATCCACCACGTCCGGAAGCCAAGGACGCGATTCAGAAATGCAGAATGGCCGGCATTCGCGTTGTGATGATCACCGGAGATCACCCAGTGACTGCGGAAGCCATCGCACGTGAGCTGGGATTGCTGACTACGCAGACAGTCGTGACTGGCGCCGAGCTGGAAGCCATGGACCAAGAGACACTCACGCGTGAGGTGGACAATATCGGCGTGTATGCACGCGTGTCACCTGCACATAAGCTACGCGTGATTGCTGCTTTGCAGAAAAAAGGTGAAGTCGTCGCTATGACTGGTGACGGCGTGAACGATGCTCCTGCCCTCAAGAAGGCGGATATAGGTGTGGCAATGGGCATTACTGGCACCGACGTGACCAAGGAAGCAGCAGCCATGACACTTACCAATGACAACTTCGCGAGCATCGTGGCAGCAGTGGAAGAGGGTCGCGGGATCTTTGGCAACATCAAAAAGTACATCATGTACATGCTCACGGGAAATCTAGGAGAAGTAGCACTCATCATGGTCACTACTATTGCCGCCCTTCCCGTTCCTCTCAGCCCTGTCCAAATTCTTTACATCAATCTGGCGACGGGGGGCCTTCCTGCTTTAGCGCTCGCACTTGATCCTCCAGAAGCAGATCTGATGTCTCGTCCTCCACGAGGTTTGCGCTCTGGAATTTTCTCACGCCCTGTTATTTTCCTCATGCTCATCGGTGGTCTCTGGTCTATGGTAGTGAATCTGGCTGTGTTCTTATGGGCGCTCGACTCCGGTCGGAGCCTTACACAGGCCATGGGCATGACATTCGTCTCTCTCATTCTCATTCATTTCTTCAAAGCATACAATTTCCGGTCGGATCGGCATTCCATCTTTACAAAGCCCTTTGCCAACAAGTGGCTAAACTACGCGATAATGTGGGAACTCCTCCTCCTGCTGGCAATCATTTACGTGCCGTTTCTCCATGCACCTTTTGACACTTTTGCCCTTTCGGGCAACGAGTGGATTGTCATCGGACTCGCCGCTTTCACTGTCATGCCGATACTGGAAATTGCAAAGTTCGTGATTCGGAGGGCGTATAGGCGTAGTGCGTACGTCCTTTCACTATAGCGCGATGCAGTATGTGTAGTGATTCACGCCCCCGCCCTTAAGCCGAATTTGTTGATGATGCATATTCGTGGCACTATGCCACTTTTTATACATCTTTTCATTTGTAGGAGTCTTTTCCACAATTTCTTCTCTGCAGAAAGCCATGCGTTTCAATGATTATCTGAAGTATTGGAGTTTTATTTCTGCTTCTGCAACGATGAGTATATGCGTTCTCCTGACATCGATCTCCCTCCTACGCAGAAGCATCTAGCGCCTCTGAATCGTCGAAGCGCGATCTTTGGAATGGTAGCAAGTATTGCGTGTGCTCTGACGAAAGCATCCTCTGGAGAATCTCCTCAACCAATCGATGCAGAGCGAGATCCGTTAGAGCGCTTTGGCTTAGATCCTGAATTTCGTGCACTTCTGGAGCGAGCGGGATGCAGTGAGCAGTGGCGACAAACATGTGCAAAGCTCGAAGCGGTGCGAGTGCCCTCTGGAGAAAGATTCGAGAATCGTGTCGATACACATGTCAGTCGCGCAACACCTGCGATGATCAAAAACGTACGTACGAGGCTACAGCAAGCGGGGAATGAAGTTTCTGATGATGTAGATTTTTCCTTTGGCTATCGAGACGAAATACCACATATCTATGCGTCTATTACACAGGATCATGGCAAGATTGATGTGCTTCTTCGGTTGGTGCAGGATCGGACAGAGCATGTTAATGTGAATGGCAAAAATGAAATTGTTGGACAGGAGAACTTTGGCATGCAACATCAGTCAACATCGTTTGGCGTGGAGCTACTGGATCGTCAGGGGAAGCGCTTGAGTGTCACGACAGCACATCCGAATGGCATTGCCACATTTACTGTCAGTCGTTTTCCCAATGCACATCCTTTCTCCATTCGCTTCTGCCCTGCATCTGATATTCGTCCTGCTCAGGTGAAAGTTCCACCTTCAGATGCTGGATTTAGTTACGTCGATGAAAAAAATATTTGAACACATTATTTGTTCAGTTTTATCGTTTTTTCTCCGACGATTTCAGTGCTTTGCAATGAATGCATTGATCCTCGTCTTCGAGAGTAAATCTGAAGGTGTCTGTCGATACTACGTACCGATCGAGTGCTTGAAATTTGATAGGATTAGGGAGTCGCACAATGACTTCTGACGAGTGTTTCACTTCGAGATCTCCACTACTTCCCTTTGATGATTTGATGCTCTGTACAGGACTACTGAACGTGATATCTGAAGAATGAATCTGTGCATTATCTTCGAAGAGTCCTGCGAGTCTTTGCATGTGCATAAGAATGCTATTCTGTTGAGCTTCTGTGAGATCTGCGTATTCATATTCTGTTTCCGCACCGGATATTTGTTTCCCCAAGTACTCGGAATACGAAAATTCTCGCATCGTCTTGAGGCGTCCTGTTTTCTCGTCTACGAGGAATTCTGTCCTATGTGGAGTTGTTCCTCGGTGGTTTTCATTCACAAAGTTTAAACGCCATTGAGCCTCGTACCATGTTCCTGTTTTTGTTCCTTCGGTATCAGTCTGATAGCCAATGTTTGATATGCGATCGAGTACAAATTCACTCGTTTGTCTTGCGCTGTAGTACTCTTCTCTCATTCTATGTGCCCATCTGAGAATATCAGGTGGAGTTTTTTCTTCTGTTACCACTTCGCCTTGCAGTGCTGGTATAAAAAGTAGAAAGCGAATTTTGTTTGCTACAGAGCTCGTATTAGGTCGCCTTGTATCGACCCTTCCTTCAGCTGGAAGGGCTGGAGCTTCGTAAGGATTGATTTTTTTGTCTGAGCGTTCATTATTCATATTATTATTATATCATACTATTCATTTTATGCAAACCTCCGCATCCACTTCAGGAGTACAACACTACTGATGACCGAGAGCACGACGAACGTTATCCAGAAGCTCATGGACGTCAGTCCCGTGATCATCGGATCTGTCCCGTCGGTGACGGTTTTGAGCGCATTTAAGGTCGTCGGCATGGTACGGTTCACTGTCTGATTCCCCGCGAGCAGTTGCCCAAGATACATGTTAGAAGCATTGAGCTCTACGAAGAGCGTTGCAAGGAAGCCGGCAACGATGCCACCGAGAGCGGAGAGGGTGAGATGGGCGCGAGAAGTCATAAGTCACAAGTCACAAGTATTCTTTTCGTTTATTGCTTACAGCTTATAGCTCATCGCTCATAGCTCAAAGCACATAGCTTATAGCTCCTTACCGGTATACCGTGCTCATCACACTTGGGTTCGGAATATCGACCCAGGTGAAGTTCGTATCGCCATCAGTCCACTGTACAGCACTTGTGGTCGATCGATTGCCAAGTGACTGGAGTGAGACTGCAAGCGTGCTCGTGCCAGAAGAGATCGATGGATTGGTCACGTTACCAGAGAGCAGGTACGTCACACTTTGGCC
>CAZDQZ010000021.1:12022-17160 GCA_964507835.1 uncultured Candidatus Peribacteria bacterium
GTGAAGCTACCGAGGGTGGAGTTTCCTGTGGGGATATAGCTTTCTGCAGTCGTTGCACCGTTGCTAATTGTTCCGATGCTCGCGAGAGCCGTGTCACTCGTGGGGCTCGTGATCGTCGTATTCGCCGTAGGGTAGCTGTATCCGATGAAGATCTCTCCACTGGCGACGCCGTTTCCATCATTCTGTGCGAGCATCTGACTCGACGAGATTCCGTTCGCTTCGATCGCATGATTATCGCCCGTTGCTGATGACACCGTAAGCGTGATCTGTTGACCACTCACAGCACCCAGCGCTTCCGTCTTCATCCGTGCTGAGACGGCGATGATCGTTTCTGCATCTGGTGAAATGACGAGTGTCGAGAGCGGGAGGATGGCACAGACACGAGTGGCAGTACTTCCGCCACACTGACCGTTCGTAGCCGAGGCGAAAGGAGTCTTCACGCGGGTGTCGATCGTTTCTCCTGGAACAAGTTTATAGAGGAGGAGCGAGTCGACACTGTTTGGTACTCCATCGATCGCGAGTCTCCGTACATCGATGTTTTCACCTTCCGCTCGTAGTCTGAGGCGCAGAAGTGCATCGGAAATATTCCCACCCACGACGATGTGACTGCGGGTCGGCGTTGTGTCCTGTGTCACGAAGAGATTCCCTCGCTCTGCGACAGTGATGGCACTCGAGCTCCTGGTGTAGACGTTGATGAAGCAGTTCGATGCGGTGCAGGTATTGTCTGTCTGGATACCCGTGATACTGAGTCCGTCGAGGGCACCGTGTGCTTGAACGTAGTCTGGTAAGTCGACAGCAAACGTGATCCCAAGCCCCACCGGTCCGAGAGTGGGGATCAGGTCAGTCGTGATGACGAAGTGCACGGTGAGATCCTTCTGTATCAGGATGCCTTCATCCATGTCTTCGAAGATCACATAGTCGCGATTCGTCCGCGCATTCGCCTTCACGATCGTTTCGTAGAAGCCATCGCCGTCTCTGTCCATCCGGAGCGTGTAGCGTTGACCGAAGAGGAGCGATCCGACGTTTGCCTTGAAGGTGAGGGATGTGATGCGCGTATCCTGACGATTACTCATCGCGGAGAATTTCAAGAGTCGTACGGATTGTCCCGGCGTGACATTCGTCACCACACCACTGGCTTCCTGCGTGATCTGGAGGAGGGGATGACGGATGGGCTCTGGAACGACGATGCAGATGCTACTGCACCCGTCTCCATCCTGCACATTGCCATCATCACACTGTTCCAGTCCTTCGCGCTTCCCATCTCCACAGACTATCGTGCTACTCACGTTCGATGGATGATTGATGCGATCTTCCCGTTCAAGGACGAGAGCGTACGTGAGTCGAGCCATCTCACCCCTTTGTAGGAGGTGCGCTGGAGACTGAAGAAGGTCGATGAAGAGCCCTCGGTCGCGCGCGACGTTCAGGTACCGTACGTACCACGCACCCGGCTCATTGTCCGGCAGGATGCCGAACGTGAGGAAGCTCATCTTCAGTGCTTCGACAAGGTTCACAGGCTGATCGGGACGGAAGGTGTCGTCACTGTATCCGCTCACGATCCCGCGCTGTTTCGCGAGACAGACTGATGGTGCGTACCACTGCGGTACCTTGGTATCGAGGTCGCGGAAGCATCGGAGATCTTTCGGCGTGTCGGATGTTCCATAACGCGCACGCATGAGGATCGTGAGGAGTTCTGCGCGATTGATCGTCGCGCTCGGGCGGTACGTTCCATCGCTATAGCCGTAGACGATACCACGGTCGAGGAGCCCTTGGATGGACTGCTCCTGAGGGTGTCCCTTGATATCGCTCACGACGATTGCGTGTGCTTTGCTTGTGATGCTGAGAAGGCCGATGCAGATGAGAATGATGGATCCAAAGCGATGCATGGTTGTATAGTAGTTCATATATGCAATTCTTTGCACTAGAGACGAATGTCGATCGGCTCAAGGAAAAGCTTTTTTCACCAGGAGAACGAGAGATCTTCACTGTCAGGCGTCATGGTGCACTCTTCGCACTCCGTACGTTCTGGTACATCATTCTCACGATCATTCTCTGTAGTGCTGTTTTCTATGTCGTGTGGAACGGATTCGTTGATCTTCTCCTCTTGCTACCGATTGTTTTTTTCGTGTGGTTCCTGTTCGTCTTCGTGGGATGGATACGCGCATTCATCGACTGGCGGTACGATTTTATTTTTCTCACAACAGAGAAACTCGTGATCGTCGATCAAACCACGATCATTCGCAGAACCATCACGTCACTCACGCTCGATAGCATCGCGCAGGTGAATAGTCACTCACAGTGGCTCAATCTCTTCGGCTTCGGTATGCTGGAGATCGCACAGCGTGAAGGGCAAATCAAGAACTTTCAGCTTCCGTACCTGCCGAATGTTGAACAGCTCTCCGCTTTCATTTCCGATCAGATCGCCACGTTTGAATTTCGTAAATCCTCTTCCACTTCCGTATGAATCTCGATCGCTCTATCATCCGCTTCTTCCTGAGTAGTGTTTGGCCACTGATCATCATCCTTCTCTTCCTGTCGATCGGTCTCAATGCTTTCTTCTTGATCTTGGATCGCTTCACAGCTTCCTCGCCCACCGAGACACGTCTGTCGTCGCCATCTGTGGTACCGAGTGATGACTCTTTCGCACGTGGGCCAGAAGCTTTTGGTCGTGTAGAGCGTGGTTTTGTACCGAAGTCCCAAGGCTCTACCAAAGATGCTACTCCTCCTGTGCGTTCGTACGTGCGCGGGACAGTCACGCTCCCGACGATTCCAGCGACCATGATGCTCTACCGCGATCAGGGCTTCGAGATCGACCGCACGCTCATCGAGAATATCTTCCGCGGGTTACGTGTCCCAGAGGATGTGCTTTCCACCACACTCTTTGCGAAATCGCTGACTCTCCGCTCCGTCGATTTTTCGACGACGGTGACACTCGATGCCGAGCGTCGAGTCTTCACGGTGACGCGCACCGCACCGACATCGTCTACACCGTCATCGGCTCCTGCGGATGACGTCGAAGTGACGGCGATCGCGAGAGAATTCGCAGGGTCTCTGGGGATTGACCTCACAGATTTTGGAAGCACTCTCGTGAAGGACGTTCGTGATCAGCAGGGGAATACGAAGACATTTGTGGTGTGGTACGCCATGTTCGATGGACTGCCACTCATCGACGCAGATCTGGAGCCACTGGAACGTCTGACGATTCAGGTCAATCGCGTATCGCGCATAGCGCTCAGTGCTCGTCTGAATCTCGTACGTCCAGGATCTCTCGTTCGTTCTGCGTATCCCACCGCTTCCGTCGCGATCATCGATCGTTCTCTCGCAAGCGGAGGACTTCTGCCTGTTGACCATCGTCTGTCGGGGACCCCTACCACTGCAGAGTTTTCATCCTTCGATCTCGCGTACATGGTCATCGCTCCTGATAAAGAATTCCCGCTCTACATCGCCCCCGTTCTCCGTGCGGAGTGGTCGATGAAGCCGACCTGCAAGGGGTGTGTGCTTACGTCATTCAGGACCTACGTTCCCGTTCTCGATCCAGCGACGTTTCAGTGGACGAGGTCAGTGAAGTCGTCTTCCTCTTCCTCTGCTTCGATGTCCTCTGCGCTGAGCACGGCACTTCCTTCGTCACGGTCATCCTCCGCAGTTCTTCGGTAACGAAAAACGGGCATCCGGTGCGGACTTTCTCGTGCGAGAGAATCCGAACCGAATGCCCGTGAGCACTCAATTCAATAAAGGGGTGAATTGAGCGCGTTGCTCTTTGGACGTCGACCAGGCGCCAAGGAGACGCTCCCTACACCTCTGCGGATATTGGTGAAGCGGTTCCGCACCGCTGTGTGTGTTTGTGTGTATCCCGATGCGTCGGGAATCGCGGTTCACTGTAGGCCGGAACGTGCCGTAGATGTTTGTTTTTTGGATCCCTTCTAGCGTTGAGAAGGGAACTCTTTGGTCGGAGATAGCCTATGGCCTGTCTCCCGAAGGGAGCGCAGACCAATTGTTCTATCAGGGGTCAAAGAGCAGGGAGAAAGATGAGATCGCCTGAGCTTCCCCAGAAGGATCCCATCGCTCTCCCTGCTTCTTTTTGAGAGGTTGGTAGAGAGATGTTTTCAATGAGCAAATCTCACCATTGTATAGGATTCTTTACATTTTGGCAAGGGATAGAAGTTCGGAAGTTGAAAGTGCGGTAAGTGCGATAAGTGAAGAAGTGGAAAGTAAATTTCTAGCTTTTAGAAAAATTACTTTCGCACTTTCAACTTTCGCACTTCTTCACTTCTTTTTTTCCGCTATCCTCTCTCCATGCCAAACGGCAAGCTCGTCCTTCTCATCGGCCCAAGTGGAGTAGGCAAGAGCGTGATCTTGAAAACTCTGCACGAGAAGCATCCAGAACTTGTGTTCCCGAAGTCCGCGACGACTCGTGCGCGCAGGCAAGGAGAAGGGGATGATCTGTATCACTTCGTCTCTGAGCAAGATTTTACAGCGTGGCTTGCGGAGGAAAAGTTTCTTGAGTGGGCGCAGGTGCATAAGGGCGCCAGGTACGGCACGCTTCTTTCAGAGATTCTCCCGAAGATCGAGGAGGGAAAAATTGTCATTCGTGAAGTCGATGTGCAGGGCTTCCAGAGCATTCGCGTCCATCCTCTCTTCGCTCAGGGCGGGTCGTACCGCTTGCAGACAATCTTCATTTTGCCAGAGAGTGAGGAACAGCTCATTGCTCACATTCAGAAGCGTGCACCGATGGAACAAGAAGAGCTGAAGCGCAGGCTCGCAAGTATGCATAAGGAGCTCGCATATGCCAAAGAAACCGATATCCAGATCACGAATGCTGAGGGTGGCCTCGATCGCACGATCGCGAAGGTGGAGGAGGTGGTCTTTGAAAAGTGCGAAAGTTGAAAGTGCGAAAGTAAAGAAGTATTTTTACGTAGTAAAACAGTACTTTCAGACTTTCCACTTCCGAACTTTGTCACTTCTTCATTCCCCCGCATCTTCCCCTAAGTGATGCTTTCGCCGTTCCTGGAGTACTTTCTTTCCGACGATCGAACTGATAGCACCGCCGATGATGAAGCCAACGATGAGCTTGCGCATGACTTTTGGCCGAGACTTCTCTTCCTTTTTCTTTTTTCCGAAGAAGAACATGCGAGGAGTATAGC
>CAZDQZ010000022.1:0-2783 GCA_964507835.1 uncultured Candidatus Peribacteria bacterium
TCCGCAGTCGTCCCGCGGGGTGAGTGTGTGAGTTCTTATTCTCTCAAACGCTCGTCTCCCGCGGGACACGCATGCCCATAGGCATCATCATGGTGGTGGCGGGGAGTGAGTACATGACCATAGGGTAGGTTCTCTCTCGTTCCTCTTCAACTACTCCGAGAGGCAGTTCTTATACATGGCTTCTGTTTGCGAAAAAATCACCCCTCTCCACCGAGGCGGGAGGGGTGATGATGGTTCAAAAAGCGAAAGATTTATCGTAGTTCGTACATCAGCGTCACATTCGACACAATTTCCTGTTCGCCTGCAGGGATCTGCACGTTCTGTACCGCCTCTCCCGCCATGTCGTAGTTTGCCTTTGCCATCATCGGCACTGGCATACCACGGTAATCACCACCTTCAGAAAAGCCCGTCATGCGTCCAAGGGACATCCCGAGGTTATCTGCCAGGACTTTCGCTTTCTCCTTTGCCTTAACGATTGCCATGGCACGCGCCTTCGCTTTCACACTATCCATTTCGTCGATGCCGAAGACGACGCCACCGGCCTGGTTCGCACCGGCAGTGGTTGCGGCTGTTAGGACATCACCGACTTTATCGAGGTCACGAACTTTCACGCGGAGCGACTGTGTTGCCTGAAATCCACGGGGGATCTGTCCGCCTGTAGTGTAATCGTACTCAGGGCTCAAGTAGAAGCTCTCCGTTGTGATATCTTTTTCAAGGACACCTGCCTTCTTTGTCGCGTCGAGGACTTTTGCCATCGTCTTCGCGAGCAAGTCAGTGGCTACCTTTGCACTCGACTGCCTGCCGGTACTCATGCCGAAGGTGAGCGTTGCGACATCTGGTGGCGTCGATACTTTCGCATCTGCAGAGACTGCGATGACGAGCGGAGAATCTGCGGGGGAACGGCGTTCCATATTCTTTCCGTAGACGTAGAAACCGCCACCGATGACGACGGCGACGATAAGCCCAACGGCTTTTGTAGTGGAGGATGGAAAATCGGACATGGGAAGGGAGGGGGAAGAAGAATGGGGATATTCTACTGTAGGACGCTCATGATTGAGCTTTCTTACTATTTTTTTCTCTGGCGCGGTATACGTGATTATTTTTTTGCAGTCACGGCGAACCCCGTGAACATCGTCCAGCGCGAGGTCGCATCCGGCGCTCGATCGATAGCATTCAGGATCCACACGATGGGGCCGAGAAATATTTGGCAGAGGTATCGAGAGATCTTCTTCATCGGTCGTAGCTCGATCCAAAGCCCGATCATCTGCGCCAAGCTTGCATCGAATCCGCCCAGTGCCGTGATCGCGATCTCGGTGAATCCTGCTTCCTGTAGCATGCGATGAAGCTGGAACGGCGTCAGGCGTTGGTAGTCACTGGGCACTTCGTGGAGCACCCAGAAGAACGGCGTCGTCGCGATGAGAAGTCCTTTTGGTTTCAGAATACGGAACGATTCATCGATGATCCTCTGTGGATCGGGAGTGTGCTCTATTACCTCGGTACAGAGAGCGACATCGAACGAGGAGTCAGGGAGGGGTAGAGTCCATCCATCCCACACGATATCAGGTGGGGTCACTACGCCTTTCAGATCTACGCCAACATAGTCTGTACATGGCCCTGTAGGCTTTAGCACCAGCGATCGGTACGGCTGTGATCCACAGCCAATGTCGACAATGCGCCCCGCGCATCCTTTGATACTGCCTTCGATATGCTCAGCGATTTTTTGGCGCAGTTTGTACTGATGGAGCGAGCCTGCTTTATAGCGAGGGGAGAGGAAGTTTTGTAGAGGCTCCATAGTGCAGAGCAGGATAGCAGAGCCTCTCTGGTGTTTGACCTTGATCTGCTACGCTTCTCCTGATGGATGGCCCGCAGAAACACCGGCGATTTCTCGTCATTCTGCACGAAGCGAGTCGTTCGGGAGCTCCGCTCGTGTGTCTTTATTTTCTCCGTTGGCTGAAGCGCTACAAAGATTGTTCCATCGATATTCTATTCCTCCGTGGCGGGGAGCTCGAGAATGAATTTGCAGTTATGGGATCCATGCGAAAAATTCCATGGCATATCGGCAAACACTGGAGGATGCCCCTCGGCCTCCGCTGGCTATTCCCTCGTGGTCGCCAGCGTCTCCTCTGGTCACTGCGTGGTATCGGTATTCGGTATACAGAGAGGCATCGTGTACGACGTGAAGGGTACGACTGTGTGATCTGTAACTCTCTCGCGGCAGTCTGGTGCCTGCGTGATCTCGTCAGCCCAGGAACACCCACTCTTCTCTGGGCACATGAGCTGGAGTACGCCATTACCTGTCTCTCCCTCCCCCCTATGAAGCTTCGTTCAGCACTGCACTCCGTCCAACGTGTCATCGCGTGTGGGAGAGCTGTACGTGATAACCTCGTGGAGAATCACGGTGTATCGTCTGCCATCGTCGATACAACAACGGAATTTGTAGAACCATCGTCCATCATTGTTCGTGATCGCTCATCGCGACCAACACTCCTTCCCGATATTCCTCCGGATGCCTTCATCATCACGACCGTAGCATGGATCCAATGGCGCAAAGGCCCTGATCTCTTTCTCCGCATGGCGCGTCATCTCCCGCGTGAGATCGATGGTCGTCCACTCCACTTTGTGTGGGTTGGTGCCGAGACGGTCCCAGGAATGATTGACGACCTGCTCACGCGAGCTGAGTCGGCTGGGCTAGCGGGTCGCATGCATTTTTTAGGAGAGAGGCAGAATCCTACTGAGATCGTCTCGGTGAGTGATGTGTTCGTTCTTTCTTCCAGAGAAGATCC
>CAZDQZ010000022.1:2883-17121 GCA_964507835.1 uncultured Candidatus Peribacteria bacterium
CTACTGAGATCGTCTCGGTGAGTGATGTGTTCGTTCTTTCTTCCAGAGAAGATCCCTATCCTCTCGTGATGATCGAAGCAGCATTGGTGCATTGTCCCATCGTTGGCTTTGCAGGATCGGGTGGTGTAGAAGAGTTTCTTGCGGGTGATGCTGGCGTTCTCGTGCCGTACGGTGATGCAGTGGCGATGGCAAACGCAGTCGATCAGCTACTGCGTCATCCGGATGAGGCGAAGGCGTGCGCAGAGAAGGCATATGCAAAAGCACTTCTGCATACGAGTGAACATTCCGCAGAGAAAATTTATGAAGCGTGTGTGAAGACGATGGCGTGAATAAGGCCTATGAATGAGCCTTATTGTTCCAGCACTATCTTCTCTCGTACTCCGTACTTCGCGTAGCCTTCTTTCTCGAGTGTGTGTGCGAGCTTTGGTCCTCCACTCTCTACGATGTTTCCTTTGATCATGACGTGGACGTGGTCAGGGACGATGTACTCGAGGAGGCGTGCGTAGTGGGTCACGATGATTGCGGAGAAGTCCGGACCACGCATGCGGTTCACACCCTCAGCGACGATTTTGAGAGCGTCGACATCGAGCCCCGAATCTGTTTCGTCGAGGAGGGCAAGGCGAGGCGAGAGCAGTGTCATCTGGAGTATCTCTGCTTTCTTCTTCTCTCCGCCGGAGAATCCTCTGTTGATGGCTCGTTCTGTGAAAGCGGGGTCCATGTGGAGGAACTGCATGGTCTCGGTGAGCGTCTTCTGAAATTTGATCGGTGAGAGTTTGGAGGACAGAGGATCGCGCGCTTTCCTCTGCGCAGAGACAGCCGAGAAGAGGAAGCTCCGGAGCGTCACTCCTGCGATTTCCTTGGGGTATTGAAATGCGAGGAAAAGACCTGCCCGTGCACGTTCATCGGCTTCCATCGCGAGGAGGTTTTTCCCACCGAAGTGCACTGATCCATCGGTGACGGTGTAGGAGGGGTGCCCCATGAGCGTCGATGCCAACGTCGATTTCCCCGATCCGTTCGGCCCCATGATCGCGTGGATCTCTCCACTCTTCACCGCAAGAGAGAGCCCTCGCACGATTGCTTTGTCCCCGATGTTCACATGGAGGCCTTTGATACTAAGGAGTGATGATGTTTTGCTCGTACCCATATCATCATCCTACCACGAGTCATCGTCTCCTCCACGCGCGGAGGAGACGGAGAGCGAAGCGAAGGAGGAGTGCGCCGTAGAGCTGGTGCTGGACGAGGAATCCTGTTTGCCAGAGTTGATCCTTTGTCCTGCGGAGTGTGCGACGGGGGCGGAAGCGCAGTGGTGCCTCTGGGGCTAGCGAGAGGATGGGCTTCCTTTCGTCCATACCCAGCCCCAGATCGAAGAGCTCTGCTCCCATCACGCGTACTTCGAAAGGCGTGGGCAGATTCATGAATCGGATCAGTGAGGGGAGTGTTGCTCGAAACAGTGTTGGTGGCGGGACCGAAGGATGGTTTACACAAAAATCGATGCCAGCGAGCACGCCAGCATGCAATGCCTTTTGTATGGCGCTTTGATTCTCTGTTTCTAGTGCGTACTCCCAGAGACACTCCGTGAGGATGAGGCCAGTGAGTGCAGGATGTCTCGGCGAGAACAGGACTCCTCGCGCATGACGAGGAGCGAGATCGGCACCGTTCTCCGATACTTTCGTTCCTAGGTACAGACCGTGCACGTCGATGTCGATACCCTGCTTCTCGAAGACGATTTCCAAGAGGTACTGCATCGTTCCAAGCCAGCCGATATCGGCGATGAGCATGCGTTTGGCTCCAGCGATGCTGTGTTGTTGTAGAACCTGTATGAGCTCACTACTCTTCTCGCTGAGTATCGATCGCATTTTTTCATTCTTTTCGTATATTCTGCGGAGTGCATCGATGATGATCGTGTGGTCGTTGGTTTTCTTTGTATACTGCGTGAAACGGAGTGTGCGAATGATGAAATCACGTTCTTCGTCGGTCACACTGAGTGAGTGGAGAAAGGAGGGAATATTTTCATCACAGAAACGATCGATGACAAATCTCGATAGCCGTTCGTCATGCGTACGGCTCGACGTGTGAAGTACCTCGTGGAGTGTGGCGCAGAGGACCAGGTGTCGATTGATCGTAGACAAGATGATATGAGGTGCGTCTACCTTCATTTTCTGCAGAAGTGCACTGAAAGCCTCTCCCTCACGTGACAGGAAAGTAATGGTTTCACCTGTTTTCTCTGTGTAGAGACCCAGGAAGGAGATGTACGACGCGACGGCCGGTGCGAGACGAGTGCCGATGTCGTAGGCGATACGCTCTGCTGTGGAGAGAGTACTGTGCGTTTGCCTCATTGTCCTTCGGTACTGTTGCGCGACTGATCGCAGTCGTGCCCATCGACTGGTGACTCTCTGCACGCTTCGTACCATCCGTACGAGATGACGACCGATCCGCCGGGTGTGCGGATCGTAGTGGATCGATCGTATACCCAGCCTCTGTGGCATGAGCACATCGCAGTAGGAGTGATCACCGATGTGGAGATGCGTCCGAATATCGATTGTGCCAAAACCTTGCTGGAGGATCATGCGTTCGTACGCTCGTCCTGTGCCTTTGTTCATGCCGATGTCCGATGACGTGACGCCGTCATCGAAGAGTCCATCACAACTACAGTGTCGCAGGAGACGACGAATATGATCTCCGGAGAGATACATGTCGGAGAGAAAGTAGAGTCGCATGCCTCGAGTCTTGGCATCAATGAGCAGTGCTTTGAGTGTGTGATTCGGGATGAGCATCGCTTCTTCAGTCTGAAGCTCTGCTTCGATGAGCGCGGATGCGAGCGTCTGACGCTTCGTATTACTCAGCGTCAGATCGTAGCGAGATTCGAGGAGATGGATCACACTCTCTACGATGTCGTTGATCGTTATTTCACCATCTCCACCACGATCTTCATCGACTGCGCGGAGTGCCTGGGTGACTTCTGCGCGCATCTCCATCAGTGTTGTCGCGGATATCACGTCCTTGTGGAGCACTCTCTGCCATGCCTGCGCAATACGATAGAACCGTGCAGATTCTGGATGCAGGGTCCGGAGAAGCAGTGTGTCGAAGATGTCGACCGAGATCGTACGGATCTCCGATTGTTCGATGGTGCGTTTGATTGCTCGGAGCATACATGTGGATCATACCGCACTTAGAGGATGCGCCCCTGTTCCATGAGGAGCGTACGGTCACAGAGTTGTTCGAGAGCGAGCGGGTTGTGGCTGACGAGGATCGCCGTTTTTCCTTTCGACTTCAGCGTGTGCAGACGCTCCATCGAATGCTTCTGGAATGCGTCGTCACCGACGGCGACGATTTCGTCGAGGAGGTAGATATCGCTATCGATGGCCATAGCAGAAGCGAACCCCAGGCGGACGAGCATGCCCAGACTCAGGCACTTCAGCGGTATGAATCGGTGTGTCTCGAGCTCCGCTTCGGTGATGATGGCATCCCGAGAGTGATGTGCCTCTTTTGGTGAGAGGCCATGAAGAAGACTGTGGAGATAAATATTTTCATGGAGTGTAAGGTCAGGATGAAATCCTGCGCCGAGACCAAAGAAACATGAGACAGTCCCATAGCGATAGACCGCACCACTGTCGCTCGTGAGCAGTCCACCGAGGATGCGGAGGAGCGTTGTTTTGCCACAGCCGTTGGGCCCTGCGATCCCGATCCATTCACCTTTGTGCACATCGAGAGACACACGTTCTAGTGCGGTGGCAGTCCATGTTTGTCGCTTGTTTCTGCGGAGTATGGCATCTTGTAATCGCGAGGACATCGCCGTGTGTCGATGGAATGTCTTCGAGAGATCATGACAGCCGATGGCAGAGGACGTTGTGTGCATTTACAGTTCTTCAAGGAAGTGGGCACTCCGTGTCCTGAAGAGCATGACGCCAACGATGGCCCACAGCATGCTGATGATGCATGCGATGAGGATGCTCGTCGTGCTTGGGAGCGTGGAGTGCAGGAGGGCGCTCCGTGCTGTTTCGATGAAGATCGAGAGTGGTTGCACTGTCATTATGTCTGTCAGAGCGGTGCGTACGGTCGGGGGAAGTATGCTGAGCTCTTGTAGTGCGTGCGTGAGGGATGATGCAGGGTATGCGACCGGTGTGAGCCAGAAGAATATTTGGAGCACCGATTGCCAGAGGTGAGGGATGTCTCGGTACTTGAGTGAGATCGACGCAAGCATCGCACCGATGCCAAGCGAGAGCAGTGCGCCACAGAAAAGAATCGGGATCATGGCGAGAGTTCGTAGCGATGGTGGTGTGCCCATACCCCATGCGAGTAGAATGAAGAGCGACACGTGGCACAGAATGACAATGCTCTGAGTCCAGATCGCAGAGAGTTCGATGATGATGCGTGGGAACGCGATGCGTTGGATGAGGTCTGATTTTTCTCGCAGTGTCGCGATGCATGCATTCGTTGCTCCCGAGAAAAAGTCCCAGAGGAGGAGCCCAAGGAGGAGTGCAAGCGGATAGGATGGGTCTCCATGCGCGACGAATGGGCGTAGGACGATGAGGATGACGATGAAGCGAGAGAGTGGCACGAGGAGTGACCAGAGGTACCCGAGGACCGAACCCCGGTACTTGAGCACGAAGTCGGACCAGCCCAGCGCAAGGACGAGTTTGGCGCCGTGCATGAGAGTGAAGCGAGTTCCGCGCATACCTATCATGCTACCATGGTCTTTCGCTTGAGAGAGGATGATGATGGCGCTAGGCTTCGTTCATGCCGAACGTGCGTTTCATCACCGGCGATGGCCAAGTGAAGGAGGTGCAGACTCCTGCAGGCAAAACGATTCTTCAGGTGGCACTCGATCACGGTGTGCCGGTGGAGCATGCGTGTGGAGGAAATGGCTTCTGTACGACGTGTATGTGCGATATCGACGATGGACTGCAGAATCTCTCCCCCCGGAATGATCGAGAGGAGAATATGGGCATCACCGATGATCCTCGGCGCCTTGGGTGTCAGGCGGAGGTGATGGGGGACGTCACGGTGCGAATGATCGATTCGTAGTTCGTATGTCGAATGTCGTATATCGAATACGCAAATAACAAAGCGACATACGATATTCGATATACGTGTTTTTTACTTTTTCTCCGCCAGCGCGCTGATCTTCTGCTTCACGCCCTCATCGTACGGTTCGAGTTTGTTGATTCTGCGGTAGGCCTCTTCTGCCTTCGCATTATCACCCATCTGGACGTAGCATTCTGCCAGGAGGTGGAGGAGCTCGGTATCTTTCGAGAGTCGGGCGAGTGCCTTCTCCAGGAGGGGGGCAGCATTGTCGTAGCGCTGTGCAGCGATGCACGCGCGCGCGAGGGCCGCGGAGCGTTCGGGTGTTTGTGGATCGAGGTTGAGTGCTTCCTGATATGCGAAGCAGGCATCGACGTACTTGCCCTGCTTGTAGTACGCGAGTCCCAGATTCGCGCAGAACGTGACATCACTGCGCTGTTGGATGAGTTCTTTATAGAGAGCTTCCGCCTTCGCCTCTCGGTTCGTCGTGAGGTAGAGTTTGGCGAGTTCGGCTTGTACTTCGGTAGCAGAGGGATTCACGGTGAGAGCCTGGATGAGGATATGCTCTGCTTCGGCGTAGTTCTGGAGTGCGATTTCTTTTTCCGCAGATCGCATAAGCGCTTTCACTTTCTGTAGTTCGATGGCGGACGTCCGGGGGTTCTTTCTTGGCTTCTCGATCGTACGTTCCTCGACGAATTGCGCCCCTCGTTCATCGGCGGAGGCAAAGCGTGTCTTGATCGAGCGCACGAAGCGACGGACACCACGGTTCTTCAGGAGCGCCCGTCCGAGGAGGATGGCAATGATTCCGACGAGAGCGACGAAGAATACAATGAGGTACGGCATGCGACTCACAAGCTTAGCATGTGACAGCGTGGACTGCTAGCGCGAATTGTTCCAGAATCAGTCCTCGGTGGGTGTTCGTTTTCAGGTGACCGAGGAGAGTGCAGTAGGCTTTTGTCCACTCTGCTTTCTGCCGTGGATCATGGTAGGACCTGAGTGTGAGACCGAGCGACAGAAGCGCATCATCCATACTGCCATTCTTCTCGAGTGCGAGGAGCCACATCGTCTTCTCTCGGAGCGATTGCCCATGCCAAAATTGTCTCGCTTGTGCGTGGATTTGCTTACCCTCTCGTAACGCGTCAGGATCGGAGAGGAGTCGGAGGAGCGTGCCGGGAGCACCTTGCGCCATCGAGAGAGCGAACGTCGTATCGTCGGATTCGTCAGTGACAAGTGAGGAAAGATTTTTTGCACTCAGCGGAGCGAAGGTGAGATGACGCGTGCGGGAGACGAGTGTGGGGAGGAGAGCGGATGATTCCTGTGCCGTGAGAATGAATACAACGCGTGAGGGGGGTTCTTCGAGAATCTTGAGGAATGCGTTCGTAGCCGAGACGTGCATGCGTTCTATGGAGCGGATGAAGCACACGCTATAAGGAGCATTCGTCGAGCTCTGGAGCCTCGCGGAGAGTGCTCTGACATCGTCGATGGAAATAACGTCGGATTTCGCGGGTGTGTCTTTACTGCGGTGGAGTTGTGGCGCATTCGATGTCTTGCCGATCTCATTCCAGTCATCACAATCTTCCTCGATCCAGAGTTGATCGAGCGAGAGGAAGTCCGGATGAATCAGCTTCTCGACCTGCTGTTTCGTTCTCTCGGCATCCTCCGCAGGTAGGTGATCACAGAGGAGGCGCCACGCGAACCAGCGTGCGATCGTTGCTTTGCCTAGGTGCCTCGGACCTGAGAAGAGGTACGCATGTGCGACATTCTTGTGCGCGATATCATGGAGCAACTGCCCGCGCTGTTTCTCGTGACCGATGATGGCGTCGGGGATGAGGGGCATGGGGAGGGAGTATAGCGGAGTCAGAAGTCATAAGTCACAAGTCTTAAGTACAAAAAAATGCTGAAGAATGGATAGAGGGCAGGAAGGGCAGAAATGCATTGTGGACTGTAGATTCTTCTCGTCGGGTAGTTGCTGATAATGCATAAATGTGTTATAATGTATTATATGACAAATTCTTCTTTTAATGACATTGATTTTACGCAGTACCCACAGCAATGGGGCGAACGTATCCGTTCACTCTCTTCTGAAGTAGAAGCATGTAGCGCCCAAGATTCAGTGCCTCCAACTATCGTTGATCGTATCCAAGAGGACGTGAATGCAATTGTTGAAATTGCGAATATTGTAAACAGAAGCGATCCTTTGACTGATATTGCAGATGTGACAGTAAAAGTTCTTGTAGGATTAATGAAACGAATGCCTCTGCCTTCAGAAGACGATACTGCAGATGAGAGTTGTAAGGATACAAAAGTGCGGGTGTGGAAGATTCTCGTTGATGGCCAATATTTTGCTGGTACTCCTTCTGAACCAGATCAAAGGGAATTAGAGAGAATGGCTACGCATCAAAAGTTAGACAGAGTGATGCAGTATCTTACGAATGATCGAGCACCGATCGTTCCGATGAAAGATTGTATTGCTACCTACAATGAAGACAAAACTTCTCAGAATGCTTTAGCACTACTTTATGCGATCGGTGCATCTTTAAAAAATGTTGCCCACATATTGGCTATTGAAGGACTTGATTATGCGGATAGAAGTACCCTCAGGAATTTCCTGATTCGTTTACGTCCATTTATCATTAGTGATGATGAATATCTAGTTGCAGAAGACTGTGTGAAAAGCTGTTTGCCTATACAATAGTATGCAAGGTATCAATACATAGTGTTCGTTTTTAGGCATCCTTCCCATGACATTTCTTGTACTTCTTCCCACTACCACAAGGGCAAGGATCATTTCTCCCTGCAGTCACTTGTGACTTGTGACTTAAGACTTGTGACTTCTTGCTTGTGACTTTCCCCGGTGCGCCGAGTTGTACTAAGGCGCTCTCGATTTCATCCGCATTCGTCTGCAAGTTTTCTGGTTCATCGATGATCGCCTGTGGAGCACCGAACTGTGCGAAGTCGGCTTGGAGGAGGGCTCGGACAGTGGTTGAGGCGATGGCCACCAAGAGCTTCGCGAACATTCTAAATCCTTGGTCTTGGTACTCGATCAAGGGATCTCTCTGCGCGTAACCCGAGAAAGCGACCTGTTCACGGAGGTGTGCCATCGCGTCGATGTGATCCATCCAGTGCGTATCGATGGAGTGGAGCACGATGATCTGTTCAGCTTTCTCCGAGAGCTCTGGAGCGTAGTGCTTCAGTTTTTTCTCGAAGAACGACGTCACAATCTCGTTGATTATTTTTTTGATGGCGTCAGCATCTTCCATCGTCTTCAGATCATCGATGCTGATCGCACGCTTGAGGTCGGGGTGCAGAGTACCGAGACTCTCCGAGAGCTTTTCGAGATTCCACATCTCTGGATCAATCCCTTGGATATTTTCCTCCACAAGTCCATCGATCTCTCTCTGCATCATTTGGAGCACGTCACTCCGGAGGGAATGATCCTCTGTTCCTTGCCCAGCGATTCTCTCGAGGAGCTTCTGCCTGCGCTTATACATGATGACACGGTGTTTACTCATGACGTCGTCGTATTGCACGACGTGGCGACGAGTGTCGAAGTTTCTGCCTTCTACTCTCTTCTGTGCACTCTCGATGCTCTTCGAGACCATGCGGTTCTCGAGCGGGACATCCTCGGGGACCTTCAGGCGCACCATCATAGACTTCAGTCGATCTCCACCGAAGAGGCGCATGAGTTCGTCCTCCATACTCACGAAGAATTGGCTCTCACCGGGGTCACCTTGGCGTCCTGCGCGACCGCGCAACTGGTTGTCGATGCGACGCGCTTCGTGTCGCTCGGTACCGAGGATCGTGAGACCGCCGAGATCCGCCACACCTTCACCGAGCTTGATGTCCGTACCGCGACCGGCCATGTTCGTTGCGATCGTGACAGCGCCTTTCTGTCCTGCCTGCGCTACGATTTCTGCTTCTTTCTCGTGGTGCTTTGCGTTGAGCACGGTGTGAGGGATCTTCATTTCTTCCAGGAGCAGGCTCATCACTTCTGACTTCTCAATCGATGTCGTGCCGATAAGCACAGGCTGTCCCTTCTCATATTTCTCCTTCGCAATTTTTGCGACTGCCTTGAACTTCGCGGTGACGGTTGCGTACACAGCGTCGGGTTTGTCGGTACGGATCATCGATTGATTCGTCGGGATCACGATCGTTGGCAGTTTGTAGATCGATTGGAACTCCTCTTCTTCTGTCTTCGCTGTACCGGTCATGCCCGAGAGCTTGGTGAAGAGGCGGAAGTAGTTCTGGAATGTGATGGTCGCGAGGGTCTTACTCTCACGTTGCACCGTCACATTCTCTTTGGCTTCGATGGCTTGGTGCAGACCGTGGCTGTATCTGCGCCCGGGCATGAGGCGCCCCGTGAATTCATCGACGATGATCACTTCGCCATCCTTCACGACGTAGTCCACATCGCGCTGGTAGATGCCGTGCGCGCGGAGAGCCTGCTCGATGTGGTGCACTTCTTCGAATCCTTTCTCCGTGTAGATGTTCTCGACCCCGAGGAGTTGCTCCATTTTTTTGATGCCTTCCTCTGTCAGTGTCGCTGTGCGCTGCTTCTCGTCGCGGATGAAATGTGTGTCGACCTGCAGTTCACGTGCGTAGCGAGCGTAGACTTCGTACTTGCTCGTGGATTCCTCCGCGGGCTGACTGATGATGAGTGGTGTCCTCGCTTCGTCGATGAGGATAGAGTCTACTTCGTCGACGATGGCGTAGTGGAGCCCTCGTTGGACTTGGCGCTCGAGCGATCCTGCCATGTTGTCACGGAGATAATCGAATCCGAATTCATTGTTCGTGCCGTACGTAATGTCTGCCGAATACGCCGTTTTCCTTTGTTCAAAATCGAGACCGTGGACGATGGTCCCCACCGTGAGGCCGAGGGCGGAGTACAGCATGCCCATCCACTGACTGTCGCGCTTCGCGAGGTAGTCGTTGACGGTCACGACGTGCACACCTTTTCCTGCGAGTGCATTCAAGTATGCGGGGAGCGTACAGACGAGCGTCTTTCCTTCTCCTGTGCGCATCTCGGCGATCGCGCCTTTGTGCAGAACCATGCCTCCGATGAGCTGGACGTCGAAGGGCACCATGTTCCACGTAAACGTCTGCGTACCGATTTGCATCTGCTTTCCTACGAGCAGTTCACACGCGCGGATGGCAACAGCGAACGCTTCTGGGAGCAGTGCATCGAGGATTACCTTGAGCTCTTTGCCCTTCGCGATCTCCGCTTGAATATGATCTTTGAATTTCTGAGTTTTCGCAGGGAGTTCCTCGAGGGTGAGGGCTTGGATATCAGGAGAGTTCTGGAGTCTACGAATCTCTGCCACGCGTGGCGTGATCTTCTTCAGTTCTTTCTGATTGGGGTCGCCGAGGATCTTATTGAGGACATCGATGATATTCATGGGAGTGGAGTATAGCAGATAATCACGCTCCTCGCCCATACCACGGTTCCAAGGTTTTCTGTTCGTACGTCAGCGATTCCAGCAATGAAGGCAGGATGTCTTCGATGGATCGTGCATCTGTTTTTTCCGTGAGCATGGGGAGTGCTGTGCGTTGACCCTGGAGGAGTTCACCGACGTACGGAAGTGATGAGCTGAAAGCGAGAAGCTGTGAGCGAAGAGCGTCGAGTGAGATGAGCATTGGTTCTGGCCACTGTTTTTCGAAATCACCGAAGCCACGGATGAAGAAGAATTCTTTTTTGGTGGAGTGGAGCCAGAGAAAGGTTTGAGGTTTGAGGTTTGAGGTTTGAGTACGCGCTTCCCACAGATCGCTCAGGTGGATTCCTGCGAGAGGAATTTTTAAGCTCCAAGAGAGTGCATTCGCAAGTGCGATACCGACTCGGATACTCATGAATCCTCCGGGCCCTACGGTTACTGCGATGCGATGGAGATCGGTGAGCGATGCATTATGTGCCTTCAGAAGTGCGAGGAGAGTGTCCATCAATCCTGCTTCATTCGTGTGATCATCGATGGGCCTCAATACTGCAGTGCTGTTTGGCAGAATCAGTCCGATTGATTTTGTTCCGCTACTGAAGTCGAGGAAGAGGGTGTGCATGACGGGTATGGTAGGTCAGGTAGGTATTGTATGTAAGGTATGTCTTTGGATTTGCTCTATAATTGTTCTCTCTATGCCTTCTCTTTCTGTCATCATCCCCACGCATCGGCGCCCAGAGATACTCAAGACGTGCCTGGAGCATCTGGAGAAGCAAACAATCGTGAACGATATCGAAGTGATCGTGGTGAGTGATGGGGGTGATGATGAGTCACAAGTCGTACGTCATAAGTCACCCGCCTTCGCCTGCGGGCTACGGACGGGCAGGCAAGTCACAACTCGATTTCTTGAAATTGCACCTTGTCACCAGGGTGTCGCGCGGAACGAGGGCGTGAAGGTCGCGCAGGGGAAGTACGTGATGTTCATTGGGGATGATATTTTTCTTGATTCTCATGCTTGTGCCAAGCACTTGGAAGCCCAGAGAAGCTTTGAGCGGAGAGCTTTGAGCGATGAGAAAAAAGTGCTCACAGCTCAAAGCTCAAAGCTCATTGCTACGCTCGGCTTCACCACCTGGGATCCCGCATGTGGCATTACGCCCGTGATGCGCTGGCTCGAAATAAGTGGTTGGCAATTTGGCTATCCGCAGATCGAAAAATTCTCCCATAATTTTTTGCCACGCGATATCCAGCATAAGTACACCTACACGAGTCACATCAGTTTGCCGATCGAGATCGCCAAGAAGTTCCCGTTTCGCTCCGATGTTTCTCTCTATGGATGGGAAGATGTTGAATGGGGCATGAGACTCCGGGATGCAGGTGTTTCACTCTTCTATGAGCCATCAGCTTCAGCCCTACACCATCATCACATCACGTTGAAGGATTCGCTTCTGCGCATGCAGACGCTTGGCAGGTCAGCCGTTGAGATTCAGAAAAAAGTTCCAGAGTTTGATCGTGTGCCGAGGGGTTGGAAACTGCTTGCATACAGAATATGCGCACTCTTTCCTACGATGGCAGGTAGTCATCGGCGTGCGTTCCTGCGAGGTCTCGGCGTTGATTCTTGAGCTTTTTCCTCGCCGAATAGTAGATCCAGAACCCCACGATCCGAGCGATTGTTTTCTGCGCGTCAGTCACAGCACACCCCTCGATGTCTCCGATGAGTTGGCGGACGAGCGCATCTCCATGTGCTTCAATCGTTTCGCGTTTTTCGTTTGCTTTCTTTTGGACTGCTCTTCCTAGTAATCGATTTTGCGGATATTCGATATCGTTCATATTGAGGTCTTCTGCTCTGATGCGAGCATCGAGTACGTCAGGGGACATTTTATTTTCCGGTCTTGCGAGAGAATCCCAGATTGATTTTCGTAGCCAATCCCGGATGATTGTATGGACAGGATGTGAAGCAGGAAGTGTATCGAAATGCCCCCTCGTACAATGATGAAGTGCATAATCGATCGTGCAGGGACCTTCATTCTCTATGAGCTTTACAATCGCTTGAGCGATTTCAACGTAAATCCAGTATAATTTTTCGACGCTCTCTGGATTCGTGGATGGAATATATTGAAGTAGATGTGGCATCCGGCCTAGGTTTTCTGCATCCAGCATTCCAAGGAAAAGGCATCGATCATCAGGGACATCTTCGAAAGTCATTATTTGTTCCTGAGCAATCATAGTAGTATATTATTAACATTTATTGCATTTTGTCAATTTGCCACATACCTTCATTTCATGGTATGATAGAAAGACAGAATCTAATAGTAACTTTGACTATCCCTCTTGTATCGGGATGGTCAGTTTCAATGTACTATTTGATCAAGATTCTGTGATACATTTTCAATTATTCATTATCAATTCTCAACTTTCCTATGCGTTCCGCATTCATTGCCGCCCTCAACCAACTTTGCGCCGAGCGCAATGTGAAGCCCGACGACGTCCTCGAGGCCGTTCGCCAGGCGATCGCAACAGCGTATCGCAAGGACTTCGGAAATAAGGAGCAGGAAATCCGCGTCGTGCTCCGTGAGGATCAGGACATGCCCACCGTGCTCCTCATCAAGGAAGTCGTGGAGACGGTTGAAAATGAAAACTTCGAAATCAGTCTGAAGGATGCGCAGAAGGTGAAGCCGGATGCGGAAATTGCTGATGAAATCGAGATCGATGTCACGCCTGTTGGATACGGACGCATCGCAGCGCAGGCCGCGAAGCAGGTCATCATTCAGAAGCTACAGGAAGTAGAGAAGCAGAGTTTGTTCACGATGTTCAAGGATCGCGAGAATGAGCTTCTAACCGCGACGGTGACAAAGACGGAGCCGAACTGGGTCACACTCGAAGTGGAGGGTATGACAGTGTCTCTCCCATGGAAGGAGCAGATCCCCGGCGAGCACTATTACACCGGTAAGCGTGTGCGGGTGTACCTCGACAAGGTTGAACTCACGGGCAAGGGGCCACAGCTCAGGATCAGTCGAACTCACCCTCATCTCGTGAAGAAGTTGCTCGAGCTCGAGATCCCAGAGATCAGGAATGGTGATGTGCTCATCATGGGTATTGCACGCGATCCTGGAATGCGAAGTAAGGTCGCAGTGAAGAGCAATGATCCGCGCATCGATCCGATTGGCGCGTGTGTCGGCCAGAAAGGCGTACGCATTCAGTCTGTGATGGAAGAGATCAACGGCGAACGCGTCGACATGATCGAGTGGTCGGATGATCCGATCAAATTGATTTCGACCGCTCTCCAACCTGCATCGATCTCCGCTGTCATCATCGTGAATGCCACTCAGCACGAAGATGAAGAAGGTCGCACGGTGAAGAAGCGCGCTGCGGTCTTCGTAGAGGAGGCACAGAGACCAATGGCGATCGGTAAGAAGGGCCAGAACATCCGTCTCGCGACACAACTCACGGGCTTCGAGCTTGATATGTACAACTACGAAGAGCTCCCTGCCTTCAAGGCGAAGTTGGCAGAGCTGAAGGGGGAGGAGGTGCAGGTAGTGATGCTGAATGAGACGCCGAAGGAAGGAGAGGGGGCTATGAAAGCAGAAGGGGAAGAGAAGACGGCTGTGTAGTGATGTGTATAGGCAACGCCCTGCGAGAGTAGGGCGTTTTTTATGCTGAGTTATTTCTTTGGATCGCTTCTATACGTATTCTCTAATGTTCTTTGAGATGATTTGTGACTTCTTTGTCGCAGTGATTTTCCACCTTTGTCCGGCGACAAAGGTGGAGCCAAAACGCCGGCGCGCCAACTGCC
>CAZDQZ010000023.1:0-16791 GCA_964507835.1 uncultured Candidatus Peribacteria bacterium
CTTGCGAAACTACGAGTTCTTCGAAGGAGTAATCATCCAGTTACCTCGAAATGGTTCTTCTACAGGGAAATGAGTGTCCAAGACTTTTTTGAAATTCTCACGAGTGGCTAATTCCTCGTCACTAATTACTTCTTCATACCATCGATCGAGCTTCAAAGAATCTATACTGCCAACTCGTGACTCAACTGCCTGCCACGTAGCAGATAGAGCGAGTGATGGATTCTTCTTCCGCTCCTGACGTTCATCCTCAATAATTTTCTGCTCTCCAGGCTCTAGAATGACTGGCTTTTTCTTATCGTTATTCAATAAATAACGTCCATACGGCTCCCTATGCGATGATGGTCCAACGGTATTCCCACACTTGTCAGTCAAAAATTTGTTCACAGGCTTACCGTTACAAGTAACGATTGAATCAGTATTCTTCACGCCATCATTACGTTCATCCAGTGCAATGGAATGTTTTTGGAGAAGTGGCATAGGAAAACTACTATACTACATAATAGACATAAATCAAGCGTTACGGTCAACGAAAGTAACACGGCATCTTGCACGCAGGATGTGAGTACACACACGGAGGACAGTAGTACTGACGAGGTTTGACGACTGTCGACGTACAAGGTCTCTTGCTGGTACCGACACATGATGGCTTCTGGACAGTTGCACGCACGGGACGAGCAAAAGTAGTCTGTAGAGCCATCACGAAGAGCATAGAAAAAACAAGGAGCTGTAATGTGACTTTCGTTGCCATAGTAAGAGAAGGGCGCATGACGAAGTGGGGGAATAAAGTACTGATACTATTGTGTATGACGTTGTGATGTATGTATTTCTGTCTCTCTGAGCAGAAATTGTACGACGGGAACGATACACTGTACGCTGTATGGGTGATGAACCTGAAGCAACCCCACATTCCGCCGAACACGAAACGTGTCCCTCACCGTCACGATCTGTTTCGGATGCTTCAGAAAGGGTCTGTTGGTGCTGAAGTCGGCGTTTTTACGGGAGCCCTCAGTGCGCACATCGTTCGCATCGTACAGCCGAAGACTCTTCATTTGATCGATATCTGGTCTGCGTACATCGACGTCATAGAACCAACGAAATTCATCAACGCAGATTCACCCGATCCAGCACGTGATCACTGGACGACTCGACGCGTCACTGCAGAACAAGCGAAAGAAGAAGTACTGTCGAAACTGCGAGCAGAGATACAAAGTGGCTCAGTTCACATTCACCACGAGAGCTCACAGACGTACCTCGCATCACTGCCTGATCACTCGCTGGATTGGATCTACCTCGACAGTGACCATTCGTATCCGACGATCCACGCAGAGCTCAGGCTCGCGCGGAAGAAAGTGAAGTGGGGAGGCTGGATCATGGGACATGACTACTGCACGGTGCTCCCTGATGTCGAAAAAGCTGTCGATGAGTTCTGTAGAAAGTTTAATCTTGGGATCGCTATCCTGACAGATGAGTACGAATACCCCGTCTACCCGAAGCCAGAAGGGTACCCTGACTTCTGTGCTTTCAACTCCTTTGCCATCATCAATGAACCGATCTGGTCACCTCACGTCATCAGGCGCATCTTCCTCAAACACTGGCGACGACACTTTGGTGACCGAAAAAAAGAAGGAAAGAAAGCCTAGATTCTGCTATCTATTACAACGTAAGAGGCGTAGAGTAGTCGTCTATGGATACTACTCAACCAACACCGGAGAAGACGTTTGCCTCGATGGGCATCAACCCAAAGATCCTCGAGATCCTCACGACAAAAGGCATCTTGATACCTACTCCGATTCAAGCAGGAGGCATCCCCAGCGCTCTCGAGGGCAAAGACATGATCGGCATCGCGCAGACAGGAACGGGCAAGACGTATGCCTTCGGTATCCCTATGCTTCAACGCATCGCAGAGAAAGGGGGAAGGGGACTCGTCCTCGTCCCGACGCGTGAACTTGCACAACAAGTAGAGGAGTCACTTCGTCCGATGGCGAACGCACTCGGCATCGGGATCGCCGTCTTCATCGGTGGTGCATCGATGCACCTCCAGCGTATGTCACTGAAGAGGAACCCGAAGATCCTCATCGCCACTCCCGGCCGTCTCATCGATCACCTGGAGCAGAGAACGGTGACGCTGAAGGAAGTCGCTGTCCTCGTCCTGGACGAAGCCGACCGCATGCTCGATATGGGCTTCGCCCCACAGCTGAAGAAAATCATGGTGACAGTGCCTGCAGAGCGCCAGACCATGCTCTTCTCGGCAACGATGCCTCACGAGATCACGAAGATCGCGTCAACGCACATGCGCATCCCCATTCGCATCGAAGTCGCCCCTCAGGGGACGACAGCGACAAACGTAGAGCAAGTGATGCTCATCATCCATAAGGAGGACAAGTTCACCATCCTCCTGAAACTCCTCGAAGACTACACAGGAACGATCCTCGTCTTTTCCCGCACGAAACACGGCGCGAAGAAGCTGACGAAAATGCTGAACTCCACCGGCTACTCCGCAGCAGAAATCCACAGCAATCGCTCGCTCGCTCAACGCAGAGAAGCACTCACTGGATTCAAGACCGGTCGCTACAGAATCCTCATCGCCACCGATATCGCAGCGCGTGGCATCGATGTAAACAACATCGAGCTCGTGGTGAACTACGATCTCCCCGATAACCCAGACGAGTACGTGCACCGCATTGGTCGTACGGGCAGAGCAGGGAAGAAGGGGCAGGCCATCTCACTCGCAACTCCAGAGCAACGTGGTGATATTCGTACGATCGAACGTCTCATCAGGAGCAAACTCGATGTCACAGAAGTCCCTCGCAGTGGTAAAGGGCCTCACCCAGCAGAGAAAGCGCACCACGCAGAAATGCCTGACCGCCCACGATTCAGTGGGGGTGGCAGATCATTCGGTGGTCGTAGCAGTGGTGGAAGCAGGGGCGGGTATCGCCGTCGATAATCACATCATCCCGATCGCCTGCATGATGTCGCGCGCGGCGGAATTGGGATGGGGCACGTACTCGATTTTTCCCTTACTCCCTCGTTCAAAAACGATGGTGCCGTAGTTCAGAAAGTACTGGAGTATGCCATGCTTCTGTGCCTCGACCGTCTTCATCGCCTGGAATGGAACCTCGAGCATGTCTTCCTTGAAGAGGAGCACATCATCGAAGGCGACGACCCGTCGCGTGGTCACGATGATCTTGCTCAAGTACTCATTCATGAGCAAGAAGAAGAAACCATGCAGAGCAACGAGGAGGCACACAAAGGCCCCCAGCAAAGTCGACATCCACAGCGAATCGTCGTGTGTCACGGTATATCCGGATACGATGTACAGACACACGCCGAGGACGGCGATCATGAAGCAGACTGCCGAGGGAACGATGTACACCATCCAGTGTTCATCGATGACGTGGAGGAGCCGTTCTGGTTCAGTTGTAGGCATTAGTACAGATGTGGTTGGAATACAAAGAGGATGCCGGTACCCAGCGTTATGAGGACAATCACGAAGATGTACCAGAACGAGAGCGTGCGCCACGACCCCGTACTCTCTGGTGAACCGACGGCGCGGTAGAAAGCGGAACGTTTCTTCAGCGTCGATCGAAAATCGAGAATGATGATGATCTGGAACAGGAAAGAGATCGCCGTGATGACAGCGAAGAGTGTGAGAGCAACGACGTACTGCGTTTGCATACGCGTAGTATAGAACGATTGGACTGCGGTGCACATTACTGATGCATGGGCGTCCAGGTTCCACTGATGTATACTCATGTCCTATGAACGTACGCCTCGCGCTCACAACCCCGTTGGCATGTGCTTTGCTGTGCTACGCAGGACCATTCACTGCGAACGCACAAGTCGTCCCGACCCAAGAGACTGCTGCCGTGATCACAGGCCCCAGTGACAGTGCAGTGGGGAGAACCGTGATCCTCGATGCATCGGCAAGTAGAGTGAAGGGGGAGCGCGTCGAATATCGATGGACGATCGTCGAAACGAAACAACTCATCGGAAAATCAGTGGAAGCGATCTACACACCCGACCGCACAGGTGTCTACACGTTCCGCCTGACGATCAAGACGACCGGTCTCGATGGCAAAGTGGAAACAGCAGAAACAAGCCACAGAGTCGTCGTATACCGCAGGAAGATCGTCGTGATTGCCGACCAGTCCGTCGCACCGGAGAAACTACAAGGCCATGTGAATAGAGCACTCGACGTCGGCGTGTACCTCCGTGTCATCCAACCGGATACATCGACCCCCACCCTCGGGGTCGAAGATGCCATCACCTCTCTGCTCGTAGAGAAGAAGGATACGCTCTCGAATGCTGAATCTGTCGTCATCTGGACGGACGGCATCTCGGGGCTCCAGGCCCTCCTCCGGAGCGTGAAAGTGGACACTGACAAAGCCTCCCAAGTGAAGAATTCCACACTCGTCCTCATCACGAACGCTGGGCTGAAGACTCTCGAGCGCACTGTCCGCGGATCGTTTGCGGAGCTTAGTCCAGCCGAAATCATCATCACACGCTCACTCGCGATCAATCCGATCATCGAAGCGAAAGATGTCGAAGAGTTCAAAATACTTCTCACGCAACAAGACATCGAAATGATGACAATCACGTCGCCGACGTACTCGCTACGACCATGGAACGTGATATCTTCCCTCGTGAACTATCTCCTCGCGCGGGGGGTCTCCAGTAACACCGTGATCCTCCTCCTCATGCTTCCGGTCATCGCGACGATTTTCACGTTCCTCAAGCAAGTGATCGGCATTACGACATTCGGCTTGTACACGCCTTCGGTCATCGCACTGAGCTTCCTGTCACTCGGGTGGTGGACGGGTCTCCTCATCCTCCTCTTCATCCTCGTCACGGGCCACGTGACGAGAACACTCGTGAATCGCTGGCGTCTTCTCTACATCCCCAAGTCAGCCATCATTCTCACCGTGCTTGCGTTCTCCCTCCTCGTCCTCATCGGTCTTGGGACGGCGTTCGGTATTTCATACAACCGTGACACCGTGTTCATGTTGCTCATCCTCTCGACTCTCGCGGAGAACTACTTGAGCCTGAAGAGTGAGGAAGGCTGGCGCCTCGCTGGGCTCGGTATGGCTGAGACCGTGCTCGGTGCCCTGCTCTGCATCGCCGTTGTTCAATGGCAGACGTTCCAATCACTCATCCTCGCGTACCCCGAGCTCATCCTCCTCACCTTCGTCATCAATATTTTCCTCGGTCGCTGGACGGGGCTACGCCTCATCGAATACTTCCGCTTCCGTGAGGTCTTCAAGCACCTCCAAGAAGAAGAATAAACTATGCGACTTCCCTTTTTCACAAACGGCGGAGTACTGGGGCTCAACGCGAGAAACCTTCTCTACGTGAAGCCGTTCAATCCACGGAAGGCCGTCGCCTTCGCCGACGATAAAATGAAGACGAAGGCATTCCTCTCCGCTCGTGGCATCCCCACGGCCAAGCTCTTCGCACGCATCGATAACCGCAGGCAACTCGCACACTTCGACTTCAGCGCTCTGCCCGATGAATGTGTACTCAAGCCAAACTACGGATTCGGAGGTGAAGGGATTATCATCCTGAAGGGGAGGAAGAATGGTGTATTCCTCGAACAAGGCAAAACCCCTCGAACGAAGAAGGAACTCGTCGAACACATCGAAGACATCCTCGATGGCAAATTCTCCGTGAACGGCAGGGAAGACAGTGCGTTCTTCGAGCAGATCCTCGTGGGTGACGATTGCTTCACCCCCTTCCGACCAGCCGGCCTCCCCGACATTCGCATCATCGTCTTTAACTTGGTCCCCGTCATGGCGATGCTCAGAGTCCCGACATCCGTCAGCGGAGGAAAGGCAAACGTCCATCTCGGTGGCATCGGGATCGGGATCGACATCGCGAAAGGGGTGACGACGTACGCAGCGCAGTATCACTCCATGATTCAGGAGCTCTCCCATGGAACGAAAGTATCCGGCATTGAGATTCCTCATTGGGAGGAACTCCTCCTCATCGCGTCGAAAATCCAATACATCACGAACATCGGTTACCTCGCTGTCGATCTCACGATCGACAGTGAACTGGGGCCCGTGCTCCTAGAAGTGAATGCGCGTGCCGGCCTTATGGTGCAAGTCGCGAACTTGGCTCCGCTTCGCTCCAGACTAGAACGTGTAGGAGGGCTCAGTGTATCGACACCCGAGAAAGGCGTACGTCTTGCCCAGGAACTCTTCGGAGAAAAAATTCATGACGTTCAAGAGAAAGAAGTATCCAAAAAACCCGTACTCAGCAGTGCAGAAATGATTGAGATTTCGGGTGATGGATTCACAGTGGACGAACCCTGTGTCATCGCTACTGATCGAGAGGATACTGTCTTCGATACAACGCTGATCCGTGAACTGCGTGAGGCGCGTGTACTTGAAGAAATTGAAGAAGGGAAGAATAGCTACCGAGTGAAATTCACCCTCGCTGAAAAAAAGATTCAAACAATCGTGCATGAGGGATCGCCGAACGGGACTCGCGTGATCATCGGTCGACGGGACCTCACAGGATTCCTCATCGACCCCTCGAAGAAGCCCAAGCTCATTACACGCCAAAAAGGGAGGAAGCTGGATCTTCGTGGTACCGACCACACACTCTCCGTGATCGATAGAGATCTATCAGTCCTGAAGTATCTGCGACCAATCAATCTGGAAGAAGAACTGTCGCTCTGCAAGGACGATCGTGCATACAACCCCACCTTTCTCTACCGAGAGTTACCCCGTGACATCGACGAGCTCCAGAGCACCATCGAAAAAGTGGTCACAGATGACACGGTGCTTGGTACGCTCCTAGGGAAGAAGAGGGGGGAGCTCCTGCAGAAGATCGCTCTCCTCAGAGCACGTGGTCACTCAACACCACTGACGAAGGCATCGATAGATCTCTATGGGAAACCAACGAATGAACTACTCTCCCAAGCGAAAGACTTCCTCAGTGGGAGAGTGATAGAACCAACAGAATCCGAGGAAGAAGAAGTAAAAGCAGACACGGCCAAGAAACGGTTCGAGCACATTCTTGCGGAGTATGGTCTACATGATTGGCAAGTCGTCATCAGGCAGGGGATGGTGGCTGACTGCGCTGTGGGCGACAAGAAAGTTATCATCCGCGAGGGTGCTCTCTTCACGGAAACACGCTTGCAGTCGCTGATCGCTCATGAGATCGAAACGCATGCAATCACAGCAGAGAACGGGGGAGTGCAACCGTACGAGATCTTCCGACGGGGACTCGCTCACTACATCGATACTCAGGAAGGTCTCGCCATCTGGAACCAGAACAGAGTTCTGCCTCTAGGGAACGAGAAACGGTTCCGTCATGCGCTCAATGTCCTCGGTGTCGAGTATGCTCTCACGCACTCGTTTGCAGAACTACGTCACTTCCTCGAGGACGAACTGAAGATGGATGCCCGTCGAGCGCTCATGAAAGCAGTCGATATGAAGCGTGGGATCTCTCAGACTGCCGAACATGGAGCATTCACGAAGAGTCTCGTGTATTTCCGGGGACTGAAACGCATCGAAGCCTTCGTTCAGAGTGGAGGAGATCTCAGACGGCTGTACATCGGAAAAATCACCGTCGAAGACATCGATCTCCTCGCACAGATCGATGGACTGAAACCCCCCGTCATTCTCCCTCACTTCCTGCGGACACCGACGGAGAAGAGGAGAGATAGTCGACAGAAGAAGTCTCACTAAATGGCTTGCATATGAGGAATACTAATCTCTCTGGTACAACGAGAAGCGAGAGTTGACAAAATCCACTTTGTCGTTTATAGTTACCTCCTTTTTCATCCATACCCCCCATTCCCGTGACTGCATTATCCTTCTCCGCGTCGAAGCGTCAGGTTGCTACGATCCTCGCATCGAGTCTCGTATTGAGCCTAGCGTTCACATCGATCTTTACGCTCAATACAGCGTCTGTCAGCGCTGAGCACTCACAGTGCTCCGATGGAATCGACAACGACGGAGATGGTGTCATCGACTACCCACAGGATGACGACTGCAGTTCTCTCGATGACGATTACGAAGGCGTCGGATTGTCCGGCAACTTCATCACGGTGAGCGACGAGCGCGACAAAGTACAGCCGGGTGGCTCTGTCGTGTACCTCGTAACACTCAAGCAACAGCGCGACGAAGCACGCGTCGTCAACGTCTCCCTCCACCTACCATTCCAGAGCAACATCGTCTCTGCCAGTGACGGTGGCGCAGTCTTCACAGACCGCATCACGTGGACGAACGTCTCTGTCTACCGCAATGTCACGCGCACACTGCAAGTCCATGCGAACGTGTCGCCAGATGTGAAGCCAGGGCAGTACCTCATTACGAGAGCTCTCGTCGAGGGGCACGAAGCCACGGATACGACGCTCGTGGAGAACTACGTCGTGCAGTCGACCGACACGTACAGCATTTCCATTAGCGACGGTAATGATTTCGTTTCTCCCGGTGAAAATGTGACGTACACCACCCGCGTCAGAAACCTAGACTCCGTCGCACGCACAGGAGAGGTGCGCGTAAACTTGCCATCGAACACGTACTTCGTAAGCAACTCCGCAGGTGGCAAGAGGGATTCTTTTAACATCTCATGGTCGAACGTCACATTCCTACCGGGCGAACAGAAGGCTTTCACCGTCACCGTGCAGATCGACCCAAGCACACGTGATCGCATGAACATCTCCGCTCGTGCCAGTATCGGTGCTGCCCGCGCCGCAGATCAGACCGTCGTCAAAGTCGGCGGTATTGGCTACGACGCGATCACCACCCAGCTTACCGACGGCAGAAGCACAGCTGAGCGAGGTCAGACGCTGACGTACCACCTCACCGTCACGAACTCGGATGCGACGGACGTCGCAACGAACGTTGCAGTAGATGCTGGCTTACCACTCTACGGCGAATTCGTCAGCGCAACGGACAACGGCTACTTCGATGGAAGTAACGTCCGCTGGCTCATCGTCAACATTGCCCCAAAGGAATCACGCAAGCTCACATTCACAGTACGCGTCCGTCCAGACGCTCCGATGAACACCATCCTCACCGCGAGCGCCGTAAGTGACGGAATCACGGGCTCTGTGTCCCGCGACACGACGAAAGTCGTCGAGGAGAGTACGGAGATCGGTAGCTTCGATGTGAAGAACGATGTTCTCTTCCGTAAGATCTCTGATCGTAGCGAAGCCTTCCCAGGGGGAAGTATCCGTTACACACTCATGGTCCGGAACACGCTCGATCACGTCATCTCCGATGCGGTGATCTCTGACCGCTACGACGGGACGTTCTTGAGCCTAGAGAGCTACGAGAGTCCTGCAAACCTCGTGAGCCAATCCGATGGCAACATGCGTTGGCAGGTACCCGTTCTCCAGCCTGGTGAGACATGGCAGACGAGCTACATCCTCGCCGTATCACCCAAAGCTCCAGCAGGGATGGATCTACAGAACGTTGCCAGCATTCGCGGGAGCGACCTCGATGGCCTCGCCCTCACCGAGAAAGTACGCATGGTGAAGGCAGACGTCATGAAGGAGTTCCCTCAGACAGGTGGAGCGATGGACGCAGTCCTCGGACTCCTCGGTATGATCGGAGCAGCTGGATCTGTCGTCGCCCAGCGAAAGAGACTCCTCATCGGCTAATCCCATTCTAAGCTCAACTTCCCTCGAGACCAATGTATCCTAAAGAATTTGATGAACTCTACAGTAAAGCGATTGCATATCAGAGTAGTCTCCCACCGACACAACATACGTCGATAGAATATGTACAAAGAAACCCTGACAAAAGCGCTAATCAAGTAAAAGATCACATTACAGCGAATGCTCGTGCTTTTCACCAAGCAGTTGAACATCTGAGTAGTGATATGGAATCAATACATCAGTTAGTAGTAGGTATTTTGATGAGAATGAATAATCACAGCCAGCTAACCTATAGCACCCCGCGAATCTTCGAATCGGAAACAGATCTACCTCAGCTCGATGAAAAATTTTCATTTATGCTTACAAACCAATCGTATCAGGCTCGAAGAGAAATTCGAAGGTCAAGTGCTACACTTAGCATATTTTCAATCGAAGAAATTGCTCACTCTCTACAAGTTACGATCCGTGATCAAACCATTCTCCATGCACCAAATATATATTTTTCGACTCTAGGACTCGTTTTTGAGGGTCTACAGAATAGAGCAAGAACAGAGAATACAACTGCAGAAAATCCTATATTCTCACATCTATTTGCAGATACATGGGGTCACCAAACTACGATCAGCCGATTCGTAGTGCCTGCACTCTGTGTCTGCGCCAAAGCACTCAAGACAGACGATTGCTTTAGAGAAGATGTTCGAGCCAGTGCTATAGAACTACTGGTGAGATCTGGCGCATTTGAAAAACGAGGAACTGTCCAAGAAAATGAAGTTGTTATACGGTGCCCTGCTCAACAATTCGTCACTAAGGTGCTTCAGAGTGACGTTCTCCCTACAATTCAACACATCCTTCGTGGGAAGCAGGTTTCGAATGACCGTTCTACTACTTCAAACTCTGGAACAATTCATTCATCAGATCGATGATCATGCCGAAGGAGAGATCGAAGGGGATGTCGAGAAGCTTGGCGATCCACGACACAGCGAAGAACGCGAGGAAACTCACGAAGAGACCGATGATGGAGTAGCGTACTGTGTGGACGGCCTTCTTGATCTTCTCCTCGTTACCGGCGGAGAGGATGAACGTGATACCACCGAAGATGATATAGATGAGGCTCAAGATAGAAGCGATCACCAAGCCAAAAGCAATGACAGTCGCGAGAATCTGGAGAACAGAACCATTTTCGATGAGGTCGCGGATCATGGGTAGATGGGGAAAGGAAACTCTACGCCGAGACAGCGCCCGGCTCTATCACTTTCAAGTTTACGCGCTGATTCGCCGTCCCGCCAATCGTCCGGAGAAGCGTTCGGATCGATTTGATGGTCTGACCACTTTTGCCAATGAGTTTACCCATGTCGCGATCGGATACCTTCACGGTAATGAGAATGCCGAGCTCATCCTTGCGAGCATCAACCACGAGCTGATCCTTGTCCTCGACAAGCATACCAAGAACGGTCTTGATGAATTCGTGTCCTGGGAGTGGTGTGGCGGAATCTGACATACAGAAAGAGGGTACGTGAAACGTGAACCAAAGTCACGCAGACTATGCTACTGCTGGAGCCTCTGCGGCAGGTGCTGGTGCAGGAGCAGCTGGAGCCTCAGCAGGTGCCTTCTTCGAACGCTTCTTGGAGTACCGAACGAGGAACTTATCCATATTCTCGAGACCAGAGCGCTTGAGGAGACGTGCGACGGTATCGCTGGGGCGTGCACCTTTGGAGATCCAGTATGTGATGCGATCCTTCTTGAGCTCGATCTGTGGCTTCTCTCCTGCAGGAAGGTAGTATCCAACATTCTCGAGACAACCCTTCTTCGCTGAGCGAGCCTTCTCAGAAACGACGACACGGTACGTCGGGGTGTTTTCACGACCGGTCCTTTGGAGACGAATAACGAGCATAAGCGAAAGAATGGGAAATGCCGAGAGAGTGTAGTGGAGGTCTTCGCCTTGATCAAGGCAAAAAATGGGGGCTGATCGTCCTCACGATGGTGCAAAGTCAGCGAACGCTCGTAAAAAGTGGGCGAAGGTAGGAGAGCATCTGCGTCGCTGACCGATCCCACGTGAATGTTCTCGCATGCGTAGAGGCAGAAACCACGTCAGACTCTTGACCCTCCAGTCTGCGCAGAAGTGCAGTACGTAGAGAAGGAGCGTCGGCAGAAATGAGATCTGCGTACCCTCCAGAAATCTCTCGAATGGATGGAACATCTGTCGCAATGACAGGACACTGCTGAGCCATCGCTTCCAGTACCGGAAGGCCGAATCCTTCGATGCTCGTCGCAGTGACCAAGGCGGTAGATCCTGCATAGAAAGCCTTCAGATCGGACGAATCAAGGTGTGAAACCCGCCGGATGAGAGGGTGAGTCGGAAGCTTCGTGCACTCGGTACCAGAGCAGACAAGCACAAGCGCATGCGATGATCGACCGATCGACAGAAAAGACTCGATGAGGAGAGGGACATTCTTGTGCTCCTTGCAGTTACCGACGTACAGAAAATACGGGAGTTGTACATCGTACTTGTTCCGTAGAGCCACGATAGACTCTGCAGATGAGGGGAGGGGGGTTGCATCGATACCGGGATACACGCGATGCACCTTCTTTAGAGCCTTGGGGTACTGAATGGTGAGATCTTGCCGTGTCGCATCACTCACTGTGAAGACTGCGCGTGCGCGAGAGACAGCGAAGCGCAAAAGGAAGCGGTAGGCGATGCGCTTCAGGACGGACGCTTCGTTGGGATAATGATGGAGGATGAGATCGTGGACCGTACAGATAAACGGAACAGGGCAGAGGAGGGGGACATTGAACTGGGGAGCGAAAAAGAATGTGCAACCGGATGAACGAATGAGACGGGGAAAGCGCACCTGCTCCAGGAATGAGTAGTGCGGAAAGTCAGCGACGACACAGCGAACATTCTGCCGAGGGAGGGACTGTAGCCACTCCTTACCGTGAGAGCGCACGAATAAAACAAATGATACATCGGGGGCGAGTCGCACCAGACTCGTGACAAGACCGCGCGTGTACGTCCCCAGCCCCGCATGGACACTTGCGAAGCGACAATCGATACCGAGAACTGCTGTAGGACTCATGAGATGGCAGTGTACCATGTCCGCATGCAGATTGCCGATGCACTCAAAGCCAGCCGTCTCCCGAGCATCGATGCGGAGATACTTCTGGGATTGATCCTCACAAAACCTCGTGCATGGATCATCGCACATGCTGATCAGGAGATGACACAGGAGTCCATCGACGCGTACCATCGCCTGAGTGAGAGGAGAAGGGCAGGGGAGCCGATCGCGTTCATCACCGGCACGAAAGAATTCTACGGACGTGACTTCATCGTGACACCTGCGACACTGATCCCACGACCTGCGACAGAACATCTGATCGATCTCACCGTAGATTTTTTGAAGCATCCAAAGAATAGAACTGAAGTGATCGACACAGAGATTGTGGGAATCGCACGCATGCTCTCAGGAAAAATACCGACAACGATTCTTGATATCGGTACAGGGAGTGGATGCATCGCCGTGACACTTGCACTGGAGGGGATAGCGCAGAAAATCATTGCGGTAGATATTTCTGATGGAGCAATAGGAGTCGCGAGAAACAATGCAGAGAAACACGGGGCTGAGAATCACATCACATTTCTTCATGGCAGCGGAGCGGACGTCATTGCATCTCTGCAGGAACCTTTTCTCGTCGTCAGTAACCCTCCCTATATCCCTCTGGGGACGACACTCGACAAGACTGTCGGTGACTACGAACCACACAGTGCACTTTTTGCAGGAGAGAAAGGACTCGATGTCATCAAAGAAATACTGAAGAGTGCAATACACAATAACAATTGCACAGGCATACTTCTCGAATGCAGAAGAGATCAGGTGCCAGCCATCGATGCACTGCTCAATACATAAAAGAAGGAATCTGTGCGAGACGCTTCTGACATGGTATTCTCCACTCATGCACTCCCTCCTCCAGAAACTCGGTTCCGTCTCAGCGATCATCGGTGCGCAGTGGGGTGATGAAGGAAAAGGAAAGGTGACAGACATTCTTGGGGAACACTACGACGTCATCGCGCGTGCGTGTGGCGGTGCGAACGCCGGACATACCATCGTCGTTGGTGGAAAAAAGCACGTCTTTCGATTACTCCCTGCAGGCTGTCTGCACGAAGGGAAACCGGTGATCCTCGGATCCGGCATGGTCATCCATCTTCCCACACTCCTCGAAGAGCTTGCCACACTGAAGACTGCGGGCATCGACCTCATTCCACGACTCATGATCTCTGGCGGTGCACACATCGTGTTCGACTTCCATAAGCAGATCGATGCCGTCCAAGAAGAGCGAAGAGAGAAGGGGATAGGGACAACTAAGAAAGGCATCGGTCCTGCGTACGCGGATAAGGCAACGCGCGCTGGCATCAGGATGGAGCGACTGGGAGATGATCTGCGGAAAGAACTCGAGGCACGCGCATGGGAGCTGAAACACATCTACGACATCACGATGGACATCACTGCAGAGCTCGACAATCTGAAGAAAGCACACGCAGTCATCGGAGGAAACATCGTGAAAAATTTGCCACTCCTCCTACGATCATTCATGGAAGACGACAAGAAAATTCTCATCGAGGGAGCGCAGGCAACACTCCTCGACCTCGACTACGGAACGTACCCATTCGTCACGAGTAGTTATACGACACTCGCAGGAGCTCTCCAGGGGCTCGGGATCGCACCGAACAGACTCACGTCCTGCATCGGTATCGCGAAAGCGTACTGCACGCGCGTGGGATCAGGCCACTTCCCTGCAGAAGACACGAGCGAACGAGGGGACAGGCTCCGCGCTCGAGGAGGGGAGTATGGCTCCGTTACCGGTCGCCCGCGTCGCTGTGGATGGCTCTCAATTCCGGATCTCCTCTATAGCTCATGCATCAACGGATTCACCTGCATCAACCTTACAAAGCTCGATGTCCTGGATGAAGAAGATGTCATACCCGTCCTCACGGAAACGACGAAGGATGGTAGTCCCGTCTTCGTCGAGATGAAGGGATGGAAGACATCGACCGCAGGCATCCGTGCATACAAGGATCTCCCTGCAGAAGCACGGGCGTACATCGAGTTCATCGAGAAGAGCATCAACGTGCCTGTTTCCATCATCGGGACAGGTCAACCGCGCGAAGACATCATTGTGCGATAGACCCAGTAATTTCACAGTGAAAAAAACCCGATCATAGACAAAAAGTGCTACCCTCTTTCCCGTGCACTCGCAAATTTCATCCGTGTCCGAAACGAAACATCGACAGCTCTTCGAGAGCCGGATTCTCATCCTGCATGCACTCTTCGCATTTATCGTTCTCCTCATCGTCGGTCGTCTGATCGAACTCCAGATCGTCAAAGGGAAAGAGTACGCACAGCAGGCGGAGAATCAACAATCAGGGAATGTGACTCTCTCCGCCAAACGTGGAGAAATTTTGAGCAGGAACAGTAAAACTGATGAAACGAGTATTTTTGCGACGAATACGACACTCGATCTCCTGTACATCGATCCTCTCGCCATCCCCGAGGAGGCGTCACAGGGAGACTACGCAACCATTGGCGATGAGCTCTCTCGCATTCTCATCTCTCCGGATGTCGACAGTCATTGCCGACAAGGCGCATCGACCTGCCCGTCGGAGCTCGTGCAGTACTACAGGGACGCATTCAACCCTATGAAGAACAAAGTGTTCACGACGATACCCACGGCATCGGGTGGGTTCGTCGTTCTCTCGTCGACTGGATCGATCTTCGCGAGTACGGGAGCACTCATTCCTGGGATCACAGAAATTCAACGTCAATTTGCCAGAGCAATCGAGAGCAAAATCGAAAAGAGGACTGTCACCTTCGTGCCCCTACTGTACGGTGCGAACAAGAAACAACTGCTCGATACGGCTTCTCTCCACATTCCCGGAGTAAACGTCAACAATGAACAAGCGCTCATTTATGCAAATCCAGATGAGGTACTACAGAAATCAATTGTTGAAATCGCACGGACCTTGTCTCCCATACTCAAAATCGACCCCATCGTCATCCAAGCTCGTCTTCGCCAGAGACCACTACGCTACGTCCCCATCATGGGGAAATTACTTCCAACGACGAGCAAAAAAGTGAAGGACCTCAAAGACGCATTTGCGCTGAAAGCAAAACAGAAGGCGTCAGAGATCAATGCGAACCGAAAGAAGGGTGAACGCGTGAAAATAATGGATCCATTCCATTCCATCGCCCTCATCCCGGAGCACCGTCGTTACTACCCCGATACCACGATCGGGTCACATGTCATCGGATTCATCAATGCACTCGCGGAACCGCAATACGGTATCGAGCGTACGTACGATTCACTCCTGCGAGGACAGGAAGTACACATCTCATCACTCCGTGATCCTCTCGGCGGTCAAATCGTTTCCGAGAGTCAGAACTTCATCGACCCGCGGGATGGCTCCACGATTGTGCTGACAATCGACCGATTCATCCAAGCGAAGGTAGAGGAACTACTCGATGCCATGATGAAGAAAGTCGATGCTGAGAGTGGACAAGTCATGATCATGGATCCCTACACAGGAAAAATAATTGCTCTCGCGAACGCTCCGCTCTTCGACAGCAACCAGTACGCATCCGTCTACGACAAAGAGCCGATCACCTTCGACTCTGAGCAAGAGAAGCAGATCATCGCAGAAGTCTTCAATCCTGAGAACAATGATCGCATCCTCCGCGCCTACCTGCCGGACACCACGCCCGAGGGAAGAGAGCGCCTGAAGAACGACAAAGAACGGTGTGCAGAGCTCTGTCAAACGGGGCTCAAAACTATGACCGAGCTCGAGAAACTCTACGACATCAACAGTATTTCACGGTACTTCTACACGGTCGGTGGCAACGCACGTCGAGAAATCTTCCCGACGAAGCAGAAAGGGGTGTGGCTGAAGTTCAAGAACAACATTGGTGTCGGTTCGTATGTAAACAGGACGATCCAAGAAGTGTACGAACCGGGATCCGTCATGAAACCTGTCACGATGGCTATCGCGATCGATCAACAGGAAGTGAATCCGCTCGATACGTACAACGACACGGGTGCCTTGAAGATCGACAACAAGCCCATCCGCAATGCGCTGGGCAAATACTACGGCCTTGTCACCATGGTCGAGTGTCTCGACTACTCCATCAACA
>CAZDQZ010000024.1:0-8746 GCA_964507835.1 uncultured Candidatus Peribacteria bacterium
CCATCCACCATCCAGAGGTCTTCCAGAAGATCGTAAAGGATGTGATGGGGAAGTAAGTACAGAGTTTACGAATGGTGTAGGGGTTTTTTGTGAATGATGGATTGGAGTTTGTAGTGATGATCTCTCTGCAATGGTAAAAACTTGCTACACATTGTTTGCGAGATAGTGACTATCGCATCTTTTTCTTTGAGGTACCGAATTTATTGTCGCGTTCAAGACACTCTTGGATAGCTCCATTGCCGTGCCACACAACCCGTGCGCATCTACTGACCTTGGCTATGCTCGTCCCGACAGCCTTTGCAATTGCTCGATGGGACGTGCCAGCTGCAATTTCCTGCATGATATGCCATCGCTCTGCGATATTATCGATTTCAGCAGGAGAAAGAAGGTCGATGAGAAGTCTTTTGACCTCCTTGTCGCTTTGAATCCTGCTGAGAAGTTTGTACAGATCCGCGTGGAGTGAATCATCCATAGCAGTGATTGTATCCTTACCTCTAGTGCGTGTGAAGCTTTCAATCGTTTGCTTACTTTGAAGGAAGGTTCGGTTCAATTTTACATGCTGTCTCGTCCGTAGACAGATTTGTCATATCCACACTCGAAGCAATTCTCTCGAGCTCTGTTACAAGCTTCTCAATATCATTCTCTGTCATCTGAGGATTCATGGTCACTGCACGTAGGCACGAATACTTTTCGCCTTGATGTTCCATCTCGCCCCCTGAGACGTAAATTGCTGCATCGTCGTCTACGGCTTTCGCCACAGCCTTGTTAAATGCATCGTTCTGAGCCTTATCCTGGAACGGCTCCTTTCGGAATTGTATAATATTTAGATCTCCAGGGTCAGCAATCCATTTTTTTTCTTTTAATGTTTCACACAGTCTCAGTGCTAGCGCCCTGAAATATATTCCCATTTCTCTATGTCCGTTCATTCCTAGAGCCCGATCCATTATATATGTGGAAAGGACACCTCCTGCCCCTCTAGATCCATCAAGTGTATAGGATCCTGTATGATATTTTCCTGTTGTCAGGCAACTTGCGGTTCCGCCATCACGATTAGAAGTTATTTTTTCCTTCTCCCTGACGAGAAATATTCCTGTGTTGTACGGAGCAAAATATTTATGAGGATCAAGACAGATGGTATCTGCCTCCTCAATCCCCGCAAGCTTTTTTCGAATGTCGGTTACGAGAAAAAATGGACCCGTATGCGCGCAGTCAACATGAATGTAGATTGGGTGCCCGACGTTTTTCTCGCATTCCCTGACCATCCTAACAACTCCCTCCAAATCATCTATTCTTCCGCTCAACGTGTCACCTGCCACTGCAACCACAGCGAATATGAGTTTACCTTCTCTTTCTGACGTCAAAATTCTTTCTTGAAGCTGGTGCAAATCATTAGGCCCATCCATTCCACACCTGATAATGTTCTTTGAGCCAACTCCTTCGACGCCAGCTGCTGTATTAAATGAATAGTGAGCTCTTTTACTACAGGCAAAAGCTAGGGATTTGTATCGAGTATTTTTTTCCACATTGTAGGTATGTAGTGCCGAGATAAGCCCTTCCTCCATGGCGTTAGGAAGAGAAAGATTTCGAGCAAGATTGATTCCACACAAGTTTCCCGCGGTTCCACCAGATGTCATAAAACCGTAGCCTTTTTCTGGATCAAAACCAACCATACGGAGCCAATTATTTACAACTATTTGTTCGAGTCTAATCGCTATTGTAGAAGCACCCTCAAAAATTATATTTGACTTTGTCATTGCATCCATTACTTGTGCGATAACACCTGCAATGTTAGCAGATGGATGCTGCTGACCTACCGTGAGAGGACAAAGCCAATTTAACTGTGCGCGAAATTTATCCACAAGATCACCCACTACTTCACGAATTTCTGCCCCTTTTTCCTTAATCTCCATATATGGCATGTCTTCATTAATTGTATTTACTCTTTCCTGCCAATCGCTAGGACGTGCACGCATGTTTTCTTTTCCTGTGTATTCAGAGAGCATTTTTTCAACCGTATAACGAACAAATTCTGCTATATCTGAATTTCTACTTCCATCAGGAGGAATAAAAACGCCGTTAGGTAGCTTCAGTGGCTCAAGGCGAGTACTACGTAATGTATTCATAGATTTGGGAAACTAGCAGCGCATCATAATAAGAACAGATTATTATGTCAATGCGTACTAGTACGTAGTATCATTCCTCTGTCATTGAGTGTGGTTGCGTACGCGAAAGCAGAGGAGCTCAACCTCAGTAATGCCCTTGGCTTAGCGCGACTTGCGGAACTTCAACAGAGCAAGGGGTACCGAAGGAGTAGTAATGATAGTCAAATCAGAAATTGTATTCAGCCTTATTTCTTCATGACATCACTCACAATATCTTTGAGTGAATAGAGTGCTGCAATGTTGTCGAAAGAGGTAAGAATGATATTGAAAATATATGAAACAGAGGAATTTGGTACTTTTTGTCGTGACAAAAAGTACCCAAAAAACACTGTACGCTTCAAAACTCGCTCGCCTGCAGGCTCGCTCGGCATGAAGCGCAAGCTTCGTTTGAGAGCAACAAACTTTAATAGTAACTATTCATATCGTCTTTCATCAAAAATGCGCGAAGCGTGGGGTGGCCTGGGTGGCCCTTTCGTGAAATTTCTACCACTTCTTCCTCTCCACTCTGACGAACCCTGACACTTCGAGGAATGTCATCTTGGGATCGTCTTTCTTCATCGCGTCGAGCATGAGGTTGATGCCGAGCGCGTCCGATGCCATGTGACTGCACTGGATAATATTGATGTGGTATTTCTTGGCTTCTTCCAGAGACTTCTCCGTGACATGCATGGAGAGCACCGTGCCCACTCCTGCCCTCGACTTCGCCTCGAAGAATTCCTCTGGACCATTCGTGCCACCAGTGAACTCCGTTGCACACACTTTGCCCGGACGGCTGGATTTCCCACCGCTCACGATGATGGCGGGGTTACCTTTCTTCCCGTAATGCACGTACTCGGGGATCTCCATGATGGCTTTCTGGATTTCGCCTACATCATCATAGTCGCGTGAGCAGATGTGTTTCTCCATGAAGCTCCAGACCATGTTATCGGTGATCGTGTGACAGACAACGGCAGGGATATCGAGGAGTTCTGCTGAGCGTTCGACGCGGAAGAGGTTATCGGCGTGGATACTGCGCCAGATTCTATCCATGCGTGGTCGGAGCAAGCCCTCTGAGTAGTTCACAGGGACACCGACACTTGCGAGGAGATCGATTTGGAGAGGCATGACTTTCTCGAGGTCAGCGAGTGCTCGGCCCTCCGGATGGTGGATCAGCACACCGTCAATCCTCTTTCCCTTTTCACGCAGGCGATCGACGAGCAACATCTCGGGTGTCTCCATATCGATACCCACAGCGATGTGCGTGAATTCTTCACTGCCGTCACCATTGATGATTCTACAATCGGAATAGGGGTTCCACGTTCGCTCTTCATCGAAGTAGTTTTTTTCTTTCCCCTCCAATTTTTTGGACTTCTCCTTATACTTCTGCAAAATTTTCTCGATCTGTTTCTTTTCACGAGGATCGTACTGAATGCCGAGAGACACAGCGCGGTCAAAAAATTTCTTAAGTTTCATAGTGGTGGAAGGGTAGCGGGGAAAGGGGGCAGAAGGCAATGTTTCATTTTTCCTGCGATGATGAAAATAATCCTCTATAGGAGCGGGTGTCTACCCGCGTGTGAGTATCTGTTTTCATTTCTCACACTTTCTTTGTGCGCGACAATGAAGTGCACACACTGAAGAATCAAATCTCTTCCACCTTTGTCCGGTGACAAAGGTGGAGCCAAAACACCGACGCGCCAACTGCCTCCAGCCCGGCCTTGTGTCTCACCGCTGACGCCTCCAAGGCTTCGGCGTCATCGGTTTCGACAAATCTGCCCTGCGGGGCAGACAAGGCCTTCCCCTTCACCCCCCGTGGCGCGTCTCCCGCCTTCTGTGTACATCATGAGTATTGAGTATTATTTTTTTGTTAAAAAATATGTGATGATCGTTTTTATGATCAGCAGTGGATGCCTCAAGCAAAAACGAATGATCCATGCTCGGTCTTTCGAGTTTTTTTTCTTCATCCCTGTTTCTGCTCCGGCTTTCTGTCGCTTCAGGAACTTTCCGACCATCGTGATAAGTGCATGGTTGCGGGCTTTGATTGCCACCGATCGTTCCTCTCCCTGCAGTCGACTGATCAATCCTTCGAAACATCGGAGGCGATCGAACATGCCTTGTCCTGTGATCTGGTTCACATTGCTCGCCGCACTTGGGTGCACACGGAAGGTACCATAGTTACTATTGGTGAGGTTGTACCAGTCGGTGATGGCAAGGAGCCGTAGCCAATATTCGGTATCGAGGAACTGTGGCATGTCCTCCAGAAACGGTCCCGCTTTCTCCATCACATTCCTCCGCATGAGGACGAAGCTCGGTTCGCGGATGACATTGGGATGGAGCTCATGCAGGATCCAGAAGTGGAGGAATTTTTTGCCAGTATGCAGACCGGGTGCCACATTGGCCTTCCGGAAGGCTTGTACGCCTTCGTAGAGAGGCAGATTCGTCATGCCCCCTTCCGTCTTGTACTCGTGTTCCATCGATACGAAGCCAGCGGAAGGATTCTTTTGGAGCGTCTCTATGCCTTTCTCTAGATAGAGAGGAGACCAGAGATCATCTTGAAAGAGATAGGCTACGATTGGTGCTGATGTTTGCTTGAAGCATGCATTCCAGTTGCCACCGATGCCGAGGCGCTTTGGACTCCTCTTGAAGGTGATGCGTGAGTCACTCAGAAACGGCTGTACGAAGCTCTCTGTCTCGCCATTCGGGGAACAGTCATCGTGGATGAATGCCTTCCAATCCTGGAAGGTTTGTTTCTGGAGGCTTTCCAGAGCGACGGTGAGGTGTTCACGCTTGGGATTGTAGGTGGGGATGAGGATGTCGATCGTGTGCATGGGATACGTATTGTGTAACAAGTGAGAAGTATCACGTATGCTGTATTCAGTATCCAGTATGATCTTTTATCTTCGTATACAAAATACTCTATACAGTATACTCAATACTTTATACTTCATACCATGCGCATCGATATTCTCACTCTTCTCCCCGACATGTTCATCGGAGGCCCGCTGGAAGAGAGCATCCTGAAGCGTGCACAAGAGAATGGTCACCTAGAACTGCACGTGCACAACATTCGTGATTATTCCACGCTTCGTCATCGTCAGTGTGACGATAAGCCGTACGGCGGGGGAGCGGGGATGCTCCTGATGGCGGAGCCGGTCGTACGATGTATTGAAGCCATCAGCGCAGGTCTTCGACCTGCGACTGGTCCGAAGGACCAGGCTGTGACAGACGCCAAACCTCATCGTATTTATCTTTCTCCTCGCGGGAAGCGCTTAACGCAGACAAAAGTCGAGAAGCTTGCGAAGGAGGATTGGCTGATCCTGCTCTGTGGGCACTATGAAGGCATCGATCAGCGCATCATCGATGGAGGATGGATCGATGAAGAGATTTCGATCGGTGATTACGTGCTTACGGGCGGAGAACTCCCTGCGATGGTGCTCGTCGATGCTGTCTCTCGGCATATCCCTGGAGTGCTCGGGAAAGACGAATCTGCTGAGGAGGAGAGCTTTTCGAAGGCTCTTCAGCGCAAGAAAGAATATCCTCACTACACACGCCCAGAGGAATTCAGGGGGTTAAAAGTCCCAGATATTCTCCTCTCCGGGCATCATAAGAAGATCGGGGAGTGGAGGCGGGAGATGCGTCAGTGATTAGCCAGTGGTGCGCACCCAATAGGGACGTACTTCTGGAGGCGATTCTTTTGGCATTTTTGATGCAATAAATTCTTTGACCCCAGTCATAGCAACTCGAATACGATCCTGTGCATCGTACACCATACTCATGCATCGATCTGCAATACTATGAGGCTGAGGTCTAAGAGCGGGCATAGCGTCCACATCTTCATCTCGTACGATTTGTTGTAAGCCCATCATCGCTGCGTATCGTTCTTGTCCTATCGGCTCTGATGATGATGGGAGGGTGCTGAGGTTGGTGATGCGATTAAGTCCAAGAGTTTGATGTGCTCGTAGCAAATCTGCATGTGTGCTTCTACGAGGTGAGACTTGAGAGAGGCACTGTTCTATTACTCTTCGAATGTCATCTCTGCTCGCAAGGGGTACGACTATTAGCGTGCCAGATTGATCTACGTACTCGGCACTCAGCGTATCGGGGTTGAGAGTCACTTGTCGCATATGCGTCTATCGAATCAATGAAGAGCGTTTTCCGCAATTGTCAGAGACGTATTTCGTGGATTTCATAGCGTTGAAGTTTTCCTTGTTGATCGTGATTTGTAGCCAAAGTATTTTTCTGTTGTTCATTTTTATAACAGATTGAAATTCCGTATTATTGGTATCCAGTATTCTTTTCATTCTTTGAGCGTCCCTTCTGCGCGTTGATGTAAGAAATCTCGTAGTGCACATGGTTCTCCTCTCTGTGGATACAGCAGAAGTTGTCGGAGATAGTGTTTGACCATCATGACGACTTCCGTTGGTAAATCATCGGCGCGATTTTGCGCAATCGGATGGCTGAGAAGATGGAAAATCCTTGCTTCTTGTTCTCTGAAGTCATTGATGACTTCAGCCACCATGAAGCGGATAAAGAAGTCGTAACTTGCTCCAGTGGCTATCTTCATGACAGTGAATAGTTCCCCCCACGTTCTTGGGGGGTCGATATGGATAAGCGGACCAGAATGCCTTGTCGTATTCGTTGGAGTCATGATCGCTTTGTACGAAACAGGAGACACACTTGCAAATGGTATTTTTGCAGAAAATTTTACTGTTGTTTATTTGTACAACACTTAAATCTCGTTCTATATTTAAGATTCAGACCATTTTACTGCCTTTCGTTCAGTTCGGTAACATCTTGCAGATTACGGTTTTCTTTGTCCTAGATGTACACTTGCTTCATGAAATCGTCGTATTCACTCACAGTCACCGTTCGTCCGTCTGCACAGAAGACGAAACGCAAGCCCGATAGTGAAGACGGGAGTTGGCGGATCGATCTACAGGCTCCACCGGAGGATAATAAGGCAAATCTGGAGTTGATCCGTTTTTTGGCGAAAGAATTAGATGTTCCCCGCGTATCCATCGAGATTCTGTCGGGACTGACGGGGAGGCGGAAAGTGGTGCGGGTACAGAAGCGTATTTCGTAGATCGAATATCGTATGTCGTATATTGGGTACGTAATCGACATACGATCTACGACATTCGAAATTCGGATTTATCGATGGTACTGCTGATGGATCTCCTTTAGACGCTTGTTCGTGAGGTGGGTGTAGATCTGCGTTGTCGTGATACTCGCGTGACCGAGCATCTCTTGCACGGAACGAATGTCGGCACCGTTCTTCAGGAGCTCGGTGGCGAACGTGTGCCGGAGCGTGTGGGGGGTCACCTTCTTCACGATACCGGCCATTGCAGAGATATTCCGTACGATGCGTTCGATCGCTTGTGGTTCGAGACGCCTTTCTTCCCCGTGCATAGTTTTGGTGACTGAACGATTGGAGTTACTGATGAATAATGGGATCCAGTTATCGTCTCTGCTATCGATGTAATTCTTCACGTGTTCAGATGCTGAGTCTGAGATGAAGACGATGCGTGCTTTTCTGCCTTTTCCGATGACGCGGAATTCTCGGCTCTGGAGATTCACGTCCTTACGGTTGAGGTTACTGATCTCGCTCACGCGGAGCCCCGTGGAGTAGAGGAGGTGGAGGAGGGCGAGATCGCGGAGTCCATTCCGTTTCGTCACCTCGATGACGTCGAACATCGCGGAGAGTTCGTCGCGACTGAGGACTTCTACTTGTCTGCTTGGGACTTTCGGCAGTTCGATCTTCTCGGGTGAGATCGTTTTGATGTCGTTCTTCTGCAGATGTTTCAGCATCGCTCGGAGAGCGATGAGGTGGTACTGCTGAGTCTTGATGTCGAGTGTCGTGCCGTGACCTTTGATCGGAGTTCTGTGGAGGTGCAGACGGTAACTCTTCACGATGTCCCCTGTGAGTTTGCTGACATCGAGCTTAGCTCCTGCGAAGCCCTCGAACCGCTTCAAGTAGTGATGGTAGTTCTCCACTGTTTTTTTGCTCTGGTACTTGCCGATCTCGCAGTGCGTGAGGAAGTCGTCGATGGCAGAGCTTAGGAGCATGGGGGTAGTATCTCGTATTTCGTTTGGAGTATCTAGATGCGTATATCGAATGTCGGATATCGTATATCGTAAAAGTATTCGACATACGACATACGAGATTCGACATTCGTCTCACGACTAGAAACTTCTTCTAAAATCCTGAATACTACTCTCGTGCCTACCCTTCCCATCGTCATCGGCGAAAAGAACCCTATTCTCCGGAAGAAGACGAAGAAGGTGCCGAGGATCACGAAGGATGTCCTGCAGTTGATCGCTGATATGGCACACACGGTGTCTGTGGCCAAGGGGGCTGGGCTTGCGGCTCCACAAGTGGGCCGGACGGAGCGCGTTTGTTTAGCACTCCTTGGAGGAAAAATGCAGGCGCTCATCAACCCCGAGATCACTTCACGGAGTAGCTCGACAACAGTGGCTGAAGAAGGATGCCTGAGCCTGCCAGGGGTGTGGCTCCCCATCACGCGCTCCACAGAGATTACACTGCAATTTGTGACGATGGACGGCAAGCCACGAGAGTTACTCCTCAAAGACTTCGATGCTCGTGTCAT
>CAZDQZ010000024.1:8846-14604 GCA_964507835.1 uncultured Candidatus Peribacteria bacterium
TTTCCGCTTCCTAGTACTCTTCTTTCGTTATGGCTCTGGAATTTGAAACAATCATAGGTTTAGAAGTCCACGCGCAGATGAATACGAAGACGAAAATGTTCTGTGGGTGTGACAATGACGCGTGGGGCAAGGAAGCCAATACTGTCGTGTGTCCGGTCTGCATGGGCTTCCCAGGAGCACTCCCTGTACCAAATATGGCTGTGATCGAGAAGGCAGTGCGTGCAAGTAAAGCTCTCAAGTGCACCGTGAATCCATCAAGCCACTTCGATCGCAAGAATTATTTCTACCCTGATCTTCCTACCGGGTTTCAGATCTCACAGTACAAGCACCCGCTCGCGTCGCATGGCAGAGTGAAGTTTTCTGTCGTCGATCCTGCAACGAACAAGGCACTCCCAGGCGAGTGCAGGATCCATCGCCTCCACATCGAGAACGATGCCGGGAAGCTCATGCATCGGACCAATTCCTCCCTCTGTGATTTCAATCGTGCAGGGACGCCCCTCATGGAGATCGTCACCGAGCCGGACTTGCACTCTGCACGCGAAGCGAGTGCGTTCGCAGAGGAGCTCCGTCGCATCATCATCTCTGCAGGCAGTACTGAAGCAGATATGTTCAAGGGCATGATGCGCTTCGATGCGTCGATTTCTCTCCGCCCAAAGGGAGACACCAAGCTCTATCCGCGCGTGGAGATCAAGAACCTGAATTCGTTTAAAGCGCTGGAGAAAGCTATCAACTATCAAGAAAAGCTACTTACGAAGCTGTGGGTAGAAGGGAAGCAACCGACGGGAGAGACGACTGTGGGATGGATCGATGCTGAGGAGCGCACCGTGCTTCTCCGCGACAAAGAATCTGCCGCGGATTATCGCTACTTCCCTGAGCCAGACATCCCACCTCTGGAGCTCTCGGAGGCATTTATTTCTGCGGTAACTGCTGGCCTCGCGAAGTTACCATCAGAAATGAAGGCGGAGTACACAGCACTTGGTCTCACCGATGCTGAAGCGACGATGCTTGTGGATCAAGACGATCTGCGCATCCGTTTCGATGCTATTCAAACTGCCGTCAAGGACAGCAAACGTGCATCATCAATTGTGCTGACGCAGATGACAGGCTTTTTAAGCAAACACAGCAAGGCACTCTCTGACGCTCCCTCCGCAGACGCTCTCGTCCAGTTGGCCAAGGCTATGCAGTCAGGCGCGATCAATACAACGATGGGTAAAGACGTTCTCGAGAAGATGATCACAACAGGTAAATCTTCGTCTGCGATCATCAAGGAAGAGGGGATGGGGCAGGTCTCTGACGATGCCACACTTCTCAAGCTCATTGATGAGGCGATCACAGCGAATCCGAAGGCGATCGAGACGTATAAGGCAGGGAAAGTCACCGCTCTCGGCGCTATCGTTGGTTATGTCATGAAGCAGACCAAGGGGCAGGCAGATGCAGGGAAAGTGAATGAACTACTGATGAAGAAGGTTGTGTAAGAGATCTCTGCTGTGGTTCTTTTACAGAGACGTAAAATTTGTCGTCTCGAGCATTGTTGGTTGTCACCCTTCGAGACGCATCTTTAGCTCACGCGCTCCACATACTCTCCACTCTCCGTGTTTACCTTGATCTTCTCACCTTCCTTTACGAAGAGAGGAACGTTGATGGTGACGCCACTACTGAGCTTCGCTGGCTTTCCTCCACCACTCGCAGTGTCGCCCTTCACACCTGGCATCGTCTCGACGACTTCGAGCACGACTGTCACAGGCATCTTGATACCGATCGGCTTTTCCTCGTACATGAGGGCATCCATCTCCATACCGTCGATCATGTACTGCGTGCCATCACCCACGGTGTCATCAGGGAGCTCGAACTGGTCATACGTTTCGAGATCCATGAAGCAACGCGTGCCTTGTCCTGCGTAGAGGTACTGTACGTGACGGTAGCCGACATCCGCCGGTGCGATCTTCTCGGAGCCCTGGAAGTTGCGCGCAACGATCGCGCCCGTCTTCAGGTTCTTGAGCTTGCACTGCATATTCGCTTGGCTCTGACTTTTGCGACCGAATTGGGATGCGAGGACGATGTACGGTTCTCCGTCGAGGTTGACGGCGCGCCCTGGTTTGAGATCGGTGATGGTGTACATAGAAAAAGATGGAAGTCGGAAGATAGAAGAAGTAAGGAACGAGTAGTCGACCTACGTCTTCTATCGTCTATCGTACGTCTTTTTCGTGAAATCCTCAACAGGGAAAAAAGTGAATTGTAGATACTACAGCTTCGTTTTCTCGTTGATGGCCGGTGCCATATCGACGAGAGACTGTGTTCGTCCTTTCAGTTCGCCACCGAGTGTTTTGATCTCACCATTCACGTACTCGCCGAGCCCGACGGGGAGACCTGACTTCAGTCTGCGGAGGAGCGTGCCACGGTTTGGGTCACCCTTGAGTGCATTCATCTCGGTGAGGAGCTGATTGTACCTGCTCTGATGCGCACGGAAGATGAAGATCCGTCCGAGCATTGCACTCACGCGTGCATTGAGTTGCGCTTCGGAGACGATGATTTGCTCCTGTTCCTTCGGTACATACTGCGCGATGTCGGATTCTAAGGCAGAGAGAATGCTATCCTGACCGGTCGCATTCGCCTTCTTTGCGAGGATCGATGTACTGACGAGGAGTGATTTTGCCTCCTTCTGCAGGAGAGGATCGGAGCCATTTTTCTCATCGAGGAGCGACTGTAAGTACGGTCGAATTTCTGCGTACGTCCTCGCTGCACTCGTCGTATCTGTACCTGTTGAGAGGCTATGGTTGATGCTGGCGAGTGTGTCGACGAGGATGTATCCCTCGACGTCCTTTGGCTTCAGGTCGGCATCGGGAAGCGCTGAGCTTACATCGGAGACTGCCTGCTTCAGGAGCTCCACGCTCGCGGTTGGATTATTCTGTTCCCCGCTCAGAGAGACGCTGGCGGATGCGATCTGCTTTCGGAGCAAGTACTTCACAAGGTTATCTTCTTCACCTTCCGCCATCTCAATAAGAGAGTCTTTGTACTCAGAGAGTGACACAGTTGCTTCGGCATTGTCACCACTTTGTATGAGTGCGAGCGCTTCATGCAAACGTGTATTGGCCTGTGCGATGCGCTTCTCGGTGCGACCGTCTTGCGTGAGTGTGAAGAGCACGTCGACTTTCTCCGCGAAGCGCTTGGCGGGATAGAGGAAGGAAGTTGGGAGAATGCCGGCCCCCTGCTCTTGTCGCTCTGCCTGCAGTTCTGCGATCTCTTCGCGGTGTACTGCATCCTGCTTCAAGTTGTCTGTGACCCACGGAGTAGAGAAGATATTCGACTTCAGTGTTGCAATCGTGAGAGGAGCGTCTTCCTTCGTGACGACGCGTTCCCCTGCGACGATGAAGACCGTCTGTTTCGTATTCGTCACGGTGGCACCACGATCGTAGGCAGTGATCGTTGCCTTAGTTTCATCGCTCTCGATGCCCACACTACCCGTATTGACGGATACGGTGCCACCGACTGTCTCTATAGTAATGCCGTCTGCGAAGGCAGGAATGAGTCCGAGCGCCCACATTTTCCCACGGATGAGACGTGCGGTGGATTCTGCATCACGCACGATGTGACTAACGGCTCCGTCGTAGACTTTGAAAGTACTATTACTATCGAGACGGACGATGCCCCTGTCACTGAAGATCAGTGTAGCGTGACCGTCACTGTCGGTACGGATCATCGTCGGCCCTGTGAGGAGCATCGGTGATACAACTGGTGTCCAGATGCCACTGACGTACGTCGATACGTTCCCACTCGGGATGAGCTGGATGCGTACGTCAGCGTACGTCGACGGCGCGAGGAGGAGGAACGGCATCGCGCGGATGGCGAGGACGAGTACGGCTACCGCAGCAGTCCACTTCATGCTCCAGCCGAAGAATGGCCTGTGCTGTGGCTCGAGACGGAGAAGAATCGCGTTCTTGATGCGTGCGAAGACCTGTGGATGTGGCTGTATCGCTCCTGCGACGTTTTCAAGCGTGATGGATGTTGCTGGATGAATGACAGAGAGAATCCTGTTCTTCAGGCGCTGATGTGTCGTCTCTGCAGGTTGGACAGATGCGATGGTCGTGCGGAGTGCATGTGGCGCTGAAATTTTGGCTTGTATACGGGCATGAATGGCACTGCGGAGTGCTGGAGAGGGCGTTTCCTGTTGGATCAGCCGATTGAGGTCATGTTCCAGGGTCATAGGATGCTTGATCTGCGCTTGTTAAAACGGAAAATTTGGTTTTTCGTTACACGTGAGTGGCCATCTGCCTTTTTGTAGGTGCCAGAGCGGTGTATTGGCTTATTCATGCTGATTGGGGCGGTAATGGGCGAGGAGGTCTTCCAATTTTTTAAGTCCGCGGAACTTCAGGATCCGAATGTGCCCCTCACTCATGCCAAGTGTGCGAGCGACTTCACTATGACCAAGCCCTGCAACGTAGTGCATGAGGAGGACATCGCGGAAGCCTTTCGGGAGCTGGCCGAGTGCACGGCGTACGATGGCGACTGACATACCTTGTTCCGTCTTCGCCTTCGGGTCGTTCTGCTGGTTCTCATCGACCAAATTTTCAGGGATTTCTTCGAATCCGCGGGTGGATCTATACGCGTCGATCACAGAGTATCGTGCGATGCGGAAGAGCCAGGCTGCGAAGGGGATTCCTTTGCGAGCTTTGTACGTGTGGAGCTTCTCCCATGCCTTCACGAAGATGTCTGCGACGAGATCTTCCGCGAGGTCCTCTGGGAAACGGAACACGACGTAGCGGTAGACGGGCGTGAGGTACGCATCGTAGATTTTGCCAAACGCCTCGGTGTCACCTTCTTGCGCTTTGAGTACGAGCGCTTGGAGTTCCTCCGGTGGGATAGTCGGTTCGTTCACCATGAGGACTAGAGTATAGAGGACGGAAAGAAGGGCAGAAAAGGAAGAAAGGGCAGAAATGTCTTGAGGTATAGAGAAAAACCTTTCTGCCTTTCCTGCCCTTTTATTCCTTCCTGCCATCAATTACTCCCATTCGATTGTTCCCGGAGGTTTGTTTGTCAGATCAAGGAACACTGCACTGATGCCTTCTACTGAAAGAATGCGCTTCGTTATTGCTTCTAAAACTTTTTGAGGTAGCGGATACGCACGCGCGGTCATTGCATCGGTGGATTCGATGGGGCGAAGCACGATTGAGTAGGTATTCTTTTCTGCACCGAACGGCAGGAGGACGACAGGGAATTGCCAAATCGCTTTATACAGATCAGCCTTCCGGACTTCTTCATCGACGATTGCGTCGGCGTCGCGAAGTAAGTCTGCGACATTAGAGGTGAGGTACGTCGGTACAAAAAATGTTGCAAAAGGTTCCGCGTGAGAAAGGCACTGAAGCACACGATTGAGTGTTTTATCGCTATTGGGAATCGATGTCGCTAGGCTCCAGTGGAGCTCTGGAATGTCGGTGGGTTTCTTTGAAAAGACGGCCAGTGCATGTCGGTACGTTCGCCCATCACCTTGGACACCGACAGACTGCACGGGAAGAATCATACTTTCATACTTCCGCACTTCCGCACTTTCCACTTTCCACTCAGTTTTTCCGCACAAAATCCGCACCCCAAGCCCCGGCCCCGGGAACGGATGACGCCAGACCAAGTCGTGTGGGAGCCCGAGCTCCTCACCCAGCTCACGTACTTCATCTTTGTAGAGCTCCTTGAGCGGCTCGATGACGAGACCGCGCTCCATCATTTCTTGGATCATCGGTACGCGATTGTGATGCGTCTTGATCTTGTC
>CAZDQZ010000025.1:0-5938 GCA_964507835.1 uncultured Candidatus Peribacteria bacterium
CTTGTTGCGCAATGTTGCATAAATATCTAAAAGTGCTATAATATGATTAATACACACACATCCATGAACTTCTTTGGACGAGATATCTCTCAGCGCAGACTCGGGATGACACTCGCATTCGGATCACTCTTGTGGTCTGGAACGTACAATGCACTTGCGAAGGGCCTGACGCCGTACTTGTCGCCGATCTCACTCCTGCTCATCAGTGAGGCGTTGACTGCACTTTTTATTGTTTTGACGTACGGCATCGTTCCTCTTTTTAAAAAGTTTTTGCGACTTGATGCGAAGACGATTCGTATCGCTGCGGGTGTCGGTCTCCTCAACTCCGCCATCGCACCACTCCTCTGGTTCAGTGGTCTTGCGAGGACATCTGCGATCAATGCGTCCATGCTCAGCAGTGCTGAAATTCTCTGTGTCATTGTGCTCAGCGCATTCATCCTCCACGAGCGAATTACTCGCATGCAAATGATTGGTGCGGGAACAGTCTTACTCGGTGTTCTCATCATCAACCTCACGTCAGTTGATGTAGCGCTTTCTGTGCATATCGGAGATGCGCTCATTCTCGCCGGTGCTTTCGCATCTGGAACGGGTGCTGTACTTTTTAAGAGGCACCTTTCGCACGTGATGCCAGAATTGGCTGTTCTTATTCGTAATATCACTGGCATTGTTGCTGTTTCGATTCTCGCTTTTTTCATCCAGCACTCTCTCGCACAGGAAGTCGCTGATTTTCCGATGACCAAGGTTCTCCTCCTCATCGCGTTCACTTTTTTCTCGCGCTACCTGAATATCACATTCTACTACGAAGCTCTCGATCGACTTGAGGCAACGACCGTTGCACTCATTGGCATTGCCACTCCCTTTTCAGGACTTGTCTTTGCGTACCTGATTCTCGGTGAGTCCATTCATTCGTATCAGATCCTCGGTGGCATCTTTATCCTCTTCGGTTTAATGCTTGAGCAGGTGTCGACGCAAACTCTTTCAAGGCTTCGCCGTCCGTTCTGGATTGGTCTTCATGTCGGACACTTGCATCACGATCCCACGCCCTCTGATCATTCGCTCGGGATCCTCACAAAGAACGTGTAGGTCGACCCTGACGTTCCTTTAGATCGGAAGTGACTGTAGCTTGAGGTTCTGTTTTTGGTCTGCTACTTTTTCACCAACAGTGAGAGCAAGATTCGTCCGTGGGTCGATCTCTTCTGCGACGAGGATGAGACGCCGGAGTGTTGTGCCGATGGGGGTGCACGTCATCAGAGTTGCTAGACGCTTGTCTGTCGGCTGATCGAGGACGGTCACGTTGCTTGGTTTCACCTCTTTCTTCTCGATGATGCGGTACGTGTGTTTATCCCCACCGTAGAAGACAGAGTACGTGTCGCCGATTCCGAGTTCTCCGAGTCGCGCGAAGACGTCTTTGTACTGACTGCTCACCCACGGGTAGTACGAGCTGTGCCCCGTGAGGAAGAAGTTTCCTGCTTGTCCAGGCTTGGCGGAGCCTGGGTAGTGCACGACACCGTCCCTGAGAGCTTCTTGGATGTCTTCTTCGAACTTCGGCCAATCTTCTTTCATGAGAGCATCCATACTTGGGCGGACGATCGGCACGTTCTTGCCAAGTTTCGGGATGATGAGACGGTCTTCCATTGGCCCTACGTCTGGGAGCAATGAACGCAGATCCTGAGATGACCCTCGGTTTCCTGACGTCCCACTGGTGCCATCTCTGCCGTCATCACTGACGATGTCTTGCAGAGCTTTCTCTTGCGTCAGATCATTTCCTAGGGCGAGTTCGGCCTTGGCGATCTGGTAGAAACTCTGGTAGTTGATCGCGGAGAACAGTACGCCGAAGATGAGAGCGAAGGTTCCTCCGAAGCGGATCGTATCGATGAGAAAGAGTTGAAGTTTCGATTTCGGTTTCTTCGTGCGCTTGGATCCCGGGATCACGATCGGCTCACTGGCTGACTTCCAGACGCGCTTCAGGAGACCTCTTGTTCTCTTGGGGGTAGCGACGAGCGATTCTGAGAGTGCATCGATGTCCGACTGCGCATTCTGCAGAGTCTCACGTAGTTGCTTCTTCCCTTCGGTGAGCGCATTCCAAGCCATATTTTTCGTATGGACTGTGACTGTCGTCAGTGCGGACGGCTCCTCAGGCTTTTCCTCCTTGATCGACACGTCCACTGTTTCTCGGTCGGTGACTGTCGGGGAAGGTTGAGTGACTCGTGGGATCTTTTTCTCCTCTTCCACTTTCCACACACCATGTCTCGAGTGGCGAGCGATCGTTGGGGGGTCATTCGGTACATGTTTCGCTACGACCAGAGACTCACGCATCGCTGGAACATCATCGACAATGATGATATTGCCGGATTCGTCGTACGTGGCTCGGTGGGGTTGGGTGTGAGACATAACAGTAGTTTCTCATTATATCACATTTCGATGGCTTCTGTAAGCCGTGGGAACTAGACAGAGTTCGATTTCAGGATATGCTGAAAACAGCGAGTGTATCGGATTTAAACGATGACTCCGCCTCCGATGACTTCTGCACCACGGTAGAGCACGAGTGATTGCCCTTTGGACTGTGGTCCGGTGGGAGTGTCGAAGGTGTAGATTGCTGTGCTCCCTCGAACAGTGAGTGCCCCGGTTTTCTTGGCTGAGAGTGAACGTGTTCTACATTCGAATTTTTCTGGCACGTTCTCCTCTGGCGTCCGCGTGACGAATCGCAGATCCTGGAGCGTTACACTCGTCGTCACTTCGGACCCTTTATCAGCGACGATGAGTCGGTTCTCTTGAGGATCTTTCTCGACGACTTCGAGTGGAATTTTGAGACCACCGACCCTGAGACCTCTTCGCTGGCCGACCGTGTAGAGGCCTATGCCGTCGTGTGTCCCGACGATGGTACCGTCGCGTCGGACGATGTTGCCTGGCTTCAGTGCATTTTGTAGATGACGCATGAGGAATGCTTTCGGTTTCTTCTCGGGGAAGAAGCACAGATCTTGGCTTTCACGGTACGAAGAGGGGAGTGGTACGTCGTACCGTTTCGCCAGTGCGTACACGTCGGCTTTCTTCATGTCTCCGAGTGGGAAGAGGACAGAAGAGAGTTGTTCTTGGGTCAGTCCGTAGAGGTAGTAGCTCTGATCTTTCCTCAGGTCCTTCGCTTCAGCGAGGATGTAGTTCTCTGTCCCGTCCGATGCTGTTTCCTTCCATACTCGAGCATAGTGTCCGGTCGCAAGTTTCTTGCATCCGTACTCTTTCATCAGTTCGAGGAGTCTGCCGAATTTGATGTTTCGATTGCACCCGATACAGGGGTTCGGCGTCTCTCCTCTGAGGTGTGCTTCCAGGTATGGATCGACGACTGTCGTTTTGAATTCTTTTTCGAGATCAACGATGTGCAGTGGGAACTTCAGCTTTTTGGCTACTTTGTCTGCCCGAGAAATATTTTGCGTCGTACAGCATTTCGTGGGAAGCACTTGTGCTATCGCAGGGGCGAGAGGGTCTGTCCAGAGCGTGAAGCGAACGCCGATGACTTCATGGCCTTCCTCCGTGAGCATATGTGCTACGACGGAAGAGTCTACGCCCCCGGACATGGCAAGAAGTATTCGCATCAAATAGCTTGGTGAAATTTGAATATGCACGGAGGCCCTGAGCGTATCGAAGGGCCGGACATTGCGAGGAGAATTTTCATCAAGCTTTTATGGTAGAAGATGTAAGATTATAGTGTAGATTGATGTCTTATGATTGGCATCTTATATTTTTCCTTCATTCTATGACAAATCCACTTCACTCATTCATCGCGCATGCCGTAGAGAAAAAGATGGATCCACAGTCGATTCGCATGCTCCTACTGTCCGCTGGGTGGAAGGAGAAGGATATCTCCGAGGCTCTCGCATCGGAAGCGCTCGATATGCCAGTACCACTTCCTCCCGATACAGGATCTGCCCGTGACGCGTTTTTTCATCTCCTTGCCTTCACAACTCTCTATTCTACTGTCATCAGTCTCATTGTTTTGTTATTCCAGTACATCGATATCCTTTTTCCTGATATCGCACTTCAGCCGTACGCATACGATGCGTACTCTTCCACCATTCGCTGGTGCATAGCGATCATCATCGTTTCGTTCCCGCTCTTTGTTTTCCTCTCTCGTTCTCTGATTGCTGATTCCATTCGCCACCCAGAAAAACTGCAGTCCGGTGTGCGGAAGTGGCTCACATACCTCACACTGTTCGTTACCGCCTGTACGGTCATTGGCGACGTGATCACACTGCTCTTCGCTCTTCTCCAAGGTGATCTCACCGTAACATTCCTCCTCAAGGTTCTTGCAGTCTTCTTGCTCACTGGCCTTCCGTTCGTCTATTACTTCCTGACTCTTCGGATGACGTTCGATGAGTATAAGAAAACATCACTGCATCGTCTTGGCACTATTGCATCTGTCGTTGTTGTTCTCGGTACCATAGCGTGGGGCTTCGTCACTGTTGGTGGTCCAGGCACAGCCAGACTTGAGCAATTGGATCAGTCCCGCGTCACAGATTTGCAGATGATTCAGAACCAAATCTACGACGATGTGTATGGAGCAATGCGGTATAAGGTTCCAGGGATATTTACTTCTTTGCCGACTCCGTTACCCCGTGATCTCGAAGCAGTTGCGAGCAGTGCCACTCAGCAGAAAATTCGTATCACGGATCCATCGACGGGCACGCCGTACACGTATCGGATCAACGGAACGTTGTTCTACCTCTGTGCTACCTTCGACCTCGTCTCGGACAAGAGCTACAGCATCTTCTGGAATCACCCAGCAGGGGAGAAGTGCTTCGAGTTCGACGCGCTCGATCCATCGTCGAAGTAGCCTCCGTTCCATTGATATATATAGAGACGTGCGAATCGCACGTCTCTATATTCTACGCTACAATGAATCTATGATCGATAAAGTTCGTGCCAAAGTTGCTGAGCTTCATGATGCAAGGAAGCGCATGGAAGATCCCGCTGTCTACGGTGATCAGAAAGAAGTGACGAAGCTCGCACGGCTCATCAAGCGACTGGAACCACTCGAAGCAAGGTTTCGAGAGTACGAGCAGTGCACCCGCGCGATTGCTGAGGAGAGTGAGCTCTCGAGCGACCCTGAGCTCTCCATCATCGCGAAGGAAGAAGCGGATAAAGCGCGCGTACGTCTGCCCGAGCTTGATTTGGAAATGAAGCGCCTCCTAATCCCTCGTAACCCTGATGATGAGAAGAGCGTTATTCTGGAAGTCCGTGCTGGTGCTGGGGGTGAGGAAGCAGCGCTCTTTGCCGCAGAACAACTGAAGATGTACCTCAAATACGCAGAAATACGTGGATGGAAAACTGAGCTCCTGGATATGTCCGGTGCTGACGCGGGGGGAGTAAAAGAGGCTTCTGCAAGAATCGAGGGCGCTGGCGTGTACGGAGAGCTGAAGTTCGAATCCGGTGTGCACAGAGTTCAGCGTATTCCTGCGACAGAGAACAAGGGTCGAGTACACACGTCGACCACGACGGTGGCTATTTTGCCCGAGGCGGAAGAAGTGGACATCACTGTGCGCAATGAAGACCTCCGCATCGATACGTACCGCTCGGGTGGTGCTGGAGGACAGCACGTGAATAAGACAGAGAGTGCTATTCGCATCACACATATCCCGACCGGTGTCGTCGTTGCCTGTCAGACCGAGAGGTCACAGCTGAAGAACCGCGCACTGGCGATGTCGCTTCTCCGTAGTCGTCTCTATGCAGCGGAGCAGGAGAGACTCGCGAAAGAGCGGACAGATCTACGCTCAGGTCAGGTGGGCACCGCCGATCGCTCGGAGAAAATCCGCACGTACAACTTCCCGCAGGATCGCATCACCGATCATAGAGCGAACGTGAACTTCAGCAATATTCCATCCGTGATGCTTGGCAAGCTCGATCCCATCGTTGAAGCGATGAAGAAGTGGGAGGAGGATGAGATGCT
>CAZDQZ010000025.1:6038-8267 GCA_964507835.1 uncultured Candidatus Peribacteria bacterium
CGTTGAAGCGATGAAGAAGTGGGAGGAGGATGAGATGCTACGACAGCTTTGAGGTATGAGTTATGAGCTATGAGTACTTATTAGACTCAAACCTCACCACTCAAACCTCATAACTTTTCTTTAGTACACATTCTCCTCACTCATGTCCTTGTCTGTCGTGAAGCGGAGATTGCGCTGGAAGCAACGCATGGATGTGCGCTCGTCGAGATTCTTGCGCTTGCAGATGGTCCAGAGTTCCTTGGAGCGATCCTGACGCATCTTTTCGAAGAGAGCATTCTCATCGACCTTGGCTTCACGCGCTGGCATACCCGTCGTCTCGATGCTTGTGACGGAGTTCGTCGTTTCTGCTGTTACTTTTTCAGCTGGGACGAACTTGCCTGCATCTGCTAGGTACTTGCGACCCTTCAGAATTGTTCCAAGTTTGCCTGACTCGAGTGTGCTCTTGAGGTCTGCGTATGGTCCGAATTCTTTGTCGCAGTTTGGTTTATCATTCTCGGTTGCGCGGTAGCAGGTATGACTTGCGTACCTCGTGAAGTCGAAGGCGCTAGTATCGAGCGTCTTGTTATCGAAGGCGAAGGTTGTCTCTGCGCCAGTCTTCTCAAAAGTTGAGATGATGTGGTTCTGGTAAAAAGCATTCGTAAGACCGCTCACATTCGGTTCAAACGTCATGTCCGCAGCCAGCATTGGCAGGGCCGTAAGGGCAATGGCGCTGAAAGTGGCAACGAAGCCGATCTGAGCTCCTGTGCGGTGAGCGAGGACGGTGTTCTTCATAGATAGTTTGGGAAAAAGGTGCACACTATGTCATGATAATAAGATCCTGTCAATACTTCACCTCCCTTACCTCCCTTACCTTCCTTACTTTCCATACCTCCACATTTACTGCCTTCGTAGCTTGTGCATGAGATCGATGCGTTTCTGAATCAGCTCTCCTGTGCCAATATCACTACGGAATCGTACGGGTCCATCAATCTTTTCACATGTTGACTGCGCGAGACGCTCTGCTTCCTGCAGGCTCTCACCGATCCCGACAATCCCGATGGAGCGTGAGCCCCCGAGGAGGATATTCCCCTGATCGTCCTGCGTGACATCGCCGTAGTACACCTTGACGTTCTCTGGAACGGTCTCCGGCATGAGTACTTTTTGTCCGACTTCTTTTTTGGCATCGGGATAACTTTTCGGCGTAATGTACTTACAGACTGTTGCGTACGGTTTCCATGTCACCATCTCCTTGGTCAGGTTCCCCTTGGTGATCGCTTGGCAGATCGCCACGAAGTCTGAGGTCAGGAGTGGGAGGACGTTCAAGGCTTCTGGATCACCGAAGCGAGCGTTGTACTCGATAATCTTTACTCCGTTTGCAGTTGCGATGAACCCACCGTAGAGGATTCCTTTGTACGGTTCGCCACACTCTTTCTGTAGAGCTTCTGCGGTTCGCTTATTAAAATCACTCGCCAACTTGAGATCGGATTCCTCCAAGAACGGCAGACTGAAGCTTGCATCGCTGTAGGTCCCCATCCCCCCAGTATTGGCACCGGCATCTCCGTTATTCGCTCGCTTGTGATCTTGGACTGCCGGCATGTCGATCACTGTTGATCCCGACACGAACGACATGAGGCTGAACTCCACACCGATCAACTTTTCTTCGACGACTACCGTTCCACATTCCTCCATACACTCGATCGCGTATCTCGCGCCCATTTCGATGGTTTGCAGGTGCTCTCCGCTGACCTTGACGCCTTTTCCACCCTTCAGTGCATCGTATTTTACGACGTAGTGTCCGTGGAGCTCGTGTTCGATGTACGCTCGGATGTCGACCTCCGCCTGCTTCTTCTCGCTGATAGACGTCAGAGTGAAGACACGGAACTTCGGACTGCCATTGATGCCGTACTTCTGGAAGAGGTTCCGCGCGAATCCTTTACTCGATTCGACACGAGCGAGTGCCTTCTTGGGTGCGATGCATGGTATGCCAATACTCTCGAGTCGATCTGCCAAACCTGCTCCGATGGGATCATCCGGAGCAATGAAGGCGAAGTCCGGTTTCGCTTTCTTCGCAATGTCTGCAATCTTCGTGAAGCTCATGATGTCCTGTACATGGAGCTCACTGCACATTTTCATCAGCCCAGGACTGCGGACGGTCGAAATGGCAATGATCTCGGGATTCTGAGGACTTCGCTTCAGAGCGTCGGCGATCGCTTCGCCACGGGCGGAGTTGGTGATGAGGAGGATTTTCAT
>CAZDQZ010000025.1:8367-14300 GCA_964507835.1 uncultured Candidatus Peribacteria bacterium
AGCGCCATCATCTTCGTCTGCTCCGGATTATTTTCCTGCTTCTCGAATGACTCACGCGTTTCGTTTCTGCCACAGCCGAGTTCTTTGAGAAGCTTCGGTGTCACTTCTGGTGTCGGGTATTTTCCTGTGAAACATCCATCACTGAAATGCCTAATTTTGGGGTTACCGATGCGGATGGATGCGCGCATGTCGGCTACCGTGTTGTAGAAGAGCCCGTCGGCACCGATAGCTTTGCAGATCTCGGGGATCGTGTGATTCGAAGCGATGAGTTCGGTGGTGGTGGGGAGATCGATGCCGTACGGATCGGGACCGATAATTGGTGGTGATGCCGATGCGAAGTACACTTTTTTCGCGCCAGCTTTGCGAGCCATTTCGACGATCTTCCTACTCGTATTCCCGCGGACGATGGAGTCGTCGACGAGAAGGACGCTATTACCTTTGAATTCGAGTTCGATAGGGTGGAGCTTGAAGTTTAGACTTCGCTTGCGGATTTCCTGCCCCGGCATGATGAATGTCCTGCCGATGTAACGATTCTTCACGAAACCTTCGCGGTAGCGGACTTTGAGCTTGTCGGCGAGACCTGCAGCAGCAGGCCGACCGGTATCAGGGATCGGGATGACGGAGTCGATGTGAATGCCCTTCGCTTTGATCTGTTTCGCGAGAGCTTCACCCATGCGGACGCGAGCTTTGTAGACGTTCACGCCGTCGATCGTCGAGTCGGGCGCTGCGAGGTAGACCCACTCGAAGATGCAGGGGTTGAGCTCTCCTTTCTTCACGATCCGTGAGTGCAAACGGTTCTGTGCATCGACGTAGATCACTTCTCCTGGCTGAATGTCTCGCATGAACTCGTAGTCAAGTGCCTTGAAGACGGTATTTTCTGACGCAACGAGATACTCGTACTTCATGCCGAAGCGCTTGCGACCGATCTGAAGAGGACGGATACCATGCGGATCTCTGAAGGCGACGATTCCGTGACCGCCGATGAGGGCGACGACGGAGTACGCACCTTTACAGCGACGGAAAACAGTCTTCACCGCTCGGAAGATATTCTCCGGATTTAGTTTCTTCGGTCTTTGCTTACGGAGAGCGAGGGAGAAAATATTGAGGAGTACTTCGGAGTCGGAGTTCGTATTGAGGTGACGGTAGTCCTGCTCCTTGATTTCCTTCGCGAGTTGTCCGGCATTCGTCAGGTTGCCGTTGTGCGCAAGCGCCATGCCGAAAGGGGAGTTGACGAAGAAAGGTTGAGCCTCGAACTCACTGCTACAGCCGGCAGTGGGGTAGCGCACGTGACCGATGCCCATCGGACCCTTCAGTCTCTCGAGTGAACTCTTGTGGAAGACCTCGCTGACCATTCCTGTCGACTTCTTCAGGTGAAACTGATTATTGAATGTCACGATACCGGCAGCATCTTGTCCTCTGTGCTGGAGTACGATGAGCCCGTCATACAGCTCTTGGATGACATCGCGGTAGCCGGAGGCGGCAATGATTCCACACATAGAAAGCTATGAGATGTGAGCTATGAGCTGTGAGAAAATGCAATTGGCTGAACGATGAAGAGCAAAGAGCTCATCGCTCAAAGCTCTCAGCTCAAAGCTTGCAGAAAAGCACGCCTTGCCAGAAAAGGAAAAGGCGACGGAAGGGGAGAAACCTACCATGGATGAATTGTACAGAGTTCGTGACGTTGATCAAGCTTTTCCAGTTTTTTTATTGCCATATCAGTGGTTGCCTTCCATCACTACCTGTACTCATCATATCTTCTTCAAAGGCAGATCTAGGCGTCACACCCTGGAATACCGTTAAGTACGCGCGCAATGTACGCCGTAAAGCGTCTATGTTTGATTTCTTGCGATGCATCGGCATGTCATCAGGATTATGGACTTTGAGTGTGCCAATCCTTGATACTTCTGCTTCCATTAACTATGTATACTACGACGATTCTGCATACTGTGAATTGCTTTGTTGGAGTTTTATGATTGTTCAATCAAAACTAGAAGATGTATCAGCCTGTACAAAACAGAAATCTACGCTAGAATAAAACGTCTTTTCGCTGGGTTTACGCAGTACCCACGCATTTTTTCTCACCTCCTCTATGGAATTCCGTACTATTGCCATCATCGCTCACATCGACCATGGCAAGACGACTCTCGTCGATCAAATCCTGAAGCAAGGTGGAGCATTTTCGTCTCACCAGCACGTCGAGGAACGTGTCATGGATAACAACGACCAAGAGAAGGAACGCGGTATCACGATCTACGCCAAGAACTGCTCGATCCTCTACAAGGGTACCAAGATCAACATCGTCGATACTCCTGGTCACGCAGACTTCGGATCCGAAGTGGAACGCGTTCTGCGTATGTGTGACTGCGTTCTGCTCCTCGTCGATGCCTTCGATGGTCCGATGCCACAGACGCGCTTCGTTCTGAAGAAGTCTCTGGAAATGGGCATTCGTCCGATGGTCATCATCAACAAGATCGATCGCCCCGGTTCCGATCCGGAGAAGGCGCTCAGTCAGGTTTTCGATCTCTTCGTCCAGCTCGGCGCCACGGATGAACAGCTCGACTTCCCATACATCTACGCTGTCGGTCGTGACGGCCTCGCGAAGCGCAAGATGAGTGATACGTCGACAACCCTCGAACCTCTCTTTGATTACATCCTCGAGCACGTGAAACCTCCTGCCAACGATGCGTCGAAGACACTCCGCATGCAACCGGTGAACCTTGAGTACGACGTTTTCTCCGGTCGTTCTGCTGTCGGTCGCATTGTGGATGGTACGGTGACACAGAACCAGAACGTGTTTGTGCTGAAGCCCGATGGAACAAAGAAGGCAGGGAGAATCACGAAGATCCAGACATATCAGGGTGTGAATAGGGTGGAGCAGAAGGAAGCGGTCGCGGGTGATATCGTCATTCTCTCTGGACTTCCTGATGTGTACGTTGGAGATACGGTGACCACTGATGAAAATGTGGAGATGCTTCCGGTGATCAAGATCGATCCGCCCACAGTGTCGATGGATTTCATGGTCAATAACTCCCCCTTTGCTGGTAAAGAAGGAACATTGGTGACGACGCGTCACATCCGCGAAAGACTCGAGAAAGAGCTGGAGACGAACGTGGGCTTAAAGATCGAAGTCGGCGAGCGCACGGATGCTTTCCGTGTCTCTGGACGTGGAGAAATGCACCTGGGCGTGCTCATCGAATCGATGCGACGTGAAGGCTTCGAGCTCGCTGTTTCTCGTCCAGAAGTCATCACACACATGGAAAACGGCGTGAAGATGGAACCGTTCGAAATGGCGTACATCGATGTCCCAGAAGAGGTTTCCGGTGCTGTGATCCAGAAGCTCGGACTTCGCAAAGGTCTCATGCAGAACATGGAAACAAAGAACGGCATCGCTCGTTTGACGTACGAAATCCCTACGCGTGGACTCCTTGGTTTCCGCAATGAATTTATCATCGACACTCGTGGCAACGGCATCCTCACACATGCATTCCATCAGTTTGCTCCGTACGCTGGCGAGATGCCTGGTCGTACGACGGGCTCGATCATCTCTGCAATCACAGGTGAATCCGTGGCGTTCGCGATCTTCCAGCTTCAGGAGCGTGGTACCTTCTTCATCGGCGCCGGTGTGCCCGTGTACGAAGGTATGATCATCGGGGAATCTCCCAACGGCATGGACATCATGGTGAACGTCGGCAAGGAGAAGAAGCTCAGCAACATGCGTTCTTCCGGAGCCGATGAGGCGATTCGCTTGGTGCCTCCGCGCATCATGACGCTCGACGGCGCGTTAGAGTACATCCAGGATGACGAACTCGTCGAAGTCACGCCAACAAGCATTCGTCTCCGTAAGAAGATGCTCAATGAGACGGACCGTAAGAGGGCGAAGAAGTCCTAAATCTAACGATCGGATTTCTCCTGCAAAATATTGTAGTTTGTGGTACAATATTCGGATGACGCCGAATCAAAAAAATTCTCAGTACCCAGCAGATAGCGCCGGGTTCCGCATGACGCGGGATGTTCCTACTGCGTTCGAGGATGAGACTCTTGCTATCCTTCATCAGCGACTCATCCATGAAGCGAAGTCATACAAAACTGTTCACTATGTCTACGTTCTCGACCGAGAAAACAGACTAACAGGAGTGCTCTCGATTAGTCAGGTTTTTTCACCATCGATGCAAAGCAAGGTTGGTGAAGTCTGTAAACGTTCGCCTCTGCCTACAGTTCATCCTTCTGCGCATCAAGAAACAGTTGCATACAAGGCACTGCGTCATAGCATCAAGTCTGTACCTGTAGTCGATACCGATGGCTACTTTCTCGGTGCTATTACGAGTGACACCATTCTCAGCATTCTGCATAAAGAAATGCACGAAGATACTCTGAAACGAGCGGGTATTCGCCATCCTGACGCGGTGCATGCGAACGTCCTGTCTCTCTCGCTCTTTGCATCGTATCGGCACAGGATTCCGTGGCTTCTCCTAGGCCTTATTGGTGGAATACTCTCGGCGAGGATCATTGGATTCTTTGAGAGTACGCTTTCTCAGAATCTAGTCCTTGCTTCATTTATCCCACTGATCGTCTATATGAGTGATGCCGTGCGTGCGCAGATGGAAGCGTACATTCTCCGTGATCTCTCTTTCGATCCTCGTTTAGTGATCTTCCGCTACATGTGGCGAAATCTTCTCGTCGTTGCTTTCATCGGTCTCTCTCTCGCTGTTTTCCTCGGAGCTTCTTACGGGCTCATCTCTGACAATTGGTACATGAGTGTCGTACTATCTGTATCGCTGTTCACCGCTGTACTTTCCTCAGTCTGTACTGGCCTCCTTATTCCTTTTGCCTTTACGAAGTGTTCGCTTGATCCTGCGGATGCAAGTGGTCCTACAGCCACCATTATTCAAGATCTCCTCAGTGTTCTTCTCTACTTCAGCATCGCGACAGTTCTTCTGTAGTCTAAGAATAGTGCTGTCTCTTCTTCGTCGTTACACCCTTCGATTCACTTCGTTTGCTCAGGGCGTCGTAATTGCAGAGAATCCTATTAGATTTTGGATATTTGTCTTTGTTTTGCGGTGACGCAATTTCGAATCAAGCTCGCCACTGTCAGTGGTCCCACTCCACCTGGTACTGGTGTGATGGCTGATGCGATATATTTCACTTCCTCGAAGTCGACGTCTCCCTGTAGTTTGCCGTCGACGCGTGACACCCCGATGTCGATCACAACGGCTCCTTCTTTCACCATTTCCTTCGTGATCATTTTTGGCTTCCCGATGGCGGAGCAGAGGATGTCTGCTTGGCGTGTGATCTCCGCGAGATTCTTGGTCTTGCTGTGGCAGATCGTCACTGTTGCACCTCGATTGAGGAGCATGACGGAGAGAGGCTTCCCGACGATGTTGCTTCGACCGATGACGACGGCGTGTTTGCCTTCTATGTCGATGTTGTAGTAGTTGAGCATTTCGATCACTCCTGATGGTGTCGCTGGTGGCAGATGCTCGAACTCTGTTGAAAGAAACATCTTGCCGAGGTTATAGGCTCCGAATCCATCGATGTCTTTCTTGGGATCGATCGCTTTGATGACATCTGGAACGTGAGAGTTCAACTGCTTGGGAAGCGGGAGCTGGACGATGAAACCTGTGACATCTGCATCAGCATTTAGGTCATCGATAAGACTCATGAGTTCCTTCAGTGTCGTCGCATTTGGCAAGTGCTTGTGCTCGTGACGCATGCCGACGGCTTCACAACTCTTCAGCTTCTGATTGATGTAGCTCGCACTTGCAGGATCGTCCCCCACTTGCACGACGACGAGCTTGGGATTCAGTGCCTTCACCTCAGGCTTCAGCCTTTCGAGAATGGCATCGGCGACGGGTCTGCCAGAGAGGAGGAGAGCGGACATGATTCTATTCTACACAAAAAAACCGAGGAGGGTGAGTCCTCGGTTGTATATTCAG
>CAZDQZ010000026.1:0-14258 GCA_964507835.1 uncultured Candidatus Peribacteria bacterium
TTCCAGCCAAGCGTCAGCAATCTCTCTCCATTCGTTGGATCCTTATCGGTGCTCGTGCACGCAAAGGTATGCCAATGGCAGAGAAGCTCGCTTTGGAACTCTTGGATGCCTCTACAGAGCAAGGCGCTGCTGTAAAGAAGAAGGAAGACGTCTACAAGATGGCGCAGGCGAACAAGGCGTACGCGCACTTTGCGAAGATGGGCTAAAAGATGAGGTAAGAGTAGAGTATTATATCCATTTATATTTCGTAATTTTTACAGTGTCTTTGTGTCATAGTACGATGAATTTTTTCGTGTACGATGACTCTTGACGAAATTTAAAATATTATTATAATACTACAAATTCTTCCCCCCCCCCTCCGTTATGCGTTCAGCTTTTCTAAGGACGCGCACGGCGAGGGCAGTTGTTTCGGTCTTTGTCTTTGCCTCTCTCGCCTTACCAGCTCTTTCTGTATCTGCAGCAGGTCCCCAGGCGGATCTTGCAGTCACTATTGTTGGTCCTACGTCTGTTAACCACACTACGAAGATAGTCAGCTACGATCTAACGGTTGCGAATGCTGGGCCTGGAGTAACGACAAATACGTCTCTTACGGCAGTTTTCCCAGGGACGATCAAAACAATCACTCGTCATCCAAAAAATATTGTGACGTTCTGTTCTGGGGTATCGACTCAAAAGGCTTCCTGTTCTTTTGTGGGATCTCTGAAGAAAGTCAATGGTGTTCAGAAATTTACAGTGCTGGTCGATGTTACTTCTTCGATTGCAACCTCTTGCACGAAGAATACTCCAACCTCTCTCATCGCCACCGCAAACGTTACTTCCTCGAGAGTGACAACTGATCTAAATCTTTTGAATAATACATCAAAGACTTCATCGACTGTGAATTGTCCTCAGAAGTCTGCCGATCTCTCTTTAAGTGTACCGACAGTGACTCCTGCAGTTCCTTTGGTAGGTTCTTCCATTTCCTTCAATCAGATTGTTGCAAATGCAGGTCCTGATACTGCAACCAACGTCACACTGACAGTCACAACACCTACAGGATTCATTTTCAATCCAAGCAAATCCTTGGCTGGCTGCATCGTTCAGGGTGCGTCAGTTGTCTGTAAAAACTTTTTGCCGATGGGCTTCTTCGATATGACGTTCGATGTTCCGACAGCAGTAGCGTGTGGTTCTGTAGTGAATTACACAGCAACAGTCACTGCCACGGAAAAAGATCCTATCCTCGCCAATAACTCTCGCAGTGTGCAGATGACGGTGGCTTGTCCTCCTCCACTAAAAGAACCACGCATGCTCGGTGACGTGAATAATGACGGTCGTATTAACTCTGCAGATACGACACTGATGCGCCGTCATTTCGAGGGACTTATTACACTGGCTGGAGACGATTTCAAAGCAGGAGATGTGGATCAAGATGGTCTTATCAATGTTTCTGATTTTTATTTGGAGCGTGCAACTATTGGTCAATTGGTTACTCTTCCTGCTGTCTTCGGTGATGTGACAGGGGATGGCAAAGTGACGAGTGATGACACGCAGATGGTAACTGATTTTATTTCAGGGGTGAAGACGCCGACGAAGAGACAACAGTATTTAGGAGACGTAAACGTGGATGGTAGTATTGATGTGAAAGATGCTCAGTGGACTGCCAAGGCTGTTTCTAAGCTTGTTATCCTTCCTGTTCTCTGCGCAAATACTATTCTCAATACAGATGCAAAAGAGCAGTGTGATGATGGCAACCAGACCAATGGTGACGGCTGTGACAATATGTGCAGAATCGAGGTTGCGTTGCAGAATGAACTGACGATTGTGCAGAAGACGACAGCTTCCATCGATACTGCCGTTGTGAATCAGAAGGATCTCACTCTGCTTCGTTTCGAGGCGAAAGCAGATAATGAGAATATTTTTCTGACCAGTTTCGCCTTTGATGCCAAGCAAGGTTCCCTTCTCAATGCTCAGAATTACACATTGAAAGTCGATACGAATAGCGACGGTGTCGTCGATACCGTCCTGCAGTCAGGCGTGTCGCCAGTGAGTGGTGTGATCAGTTTTAATAACTTGGTCGGTGCGGTCTTCATTGTTCCTGCAACGCAGACTGTGGTCATCGAAGTCCGTGCGGACATCGCTCCTTCTTTTCTGAGTAACCAGCTTCAGTTGAAGTTCGCAACGACTGTCCCTGCGTACATTGCGGCAGAGCGCGTCAGTGGTGCAAGTAAGCTCAGTGGTATCAAGATCGATGGTACGTGTGCGACGACCTGTGAGACGACCGTTACAACAGCTTCTGCGACGCTATTCACGCTAGCGAGTAGCGGTAATCTGTACATCGACAAGTCGTCGACGCCACTGATGTCTCATCAGCTCCTCGGTGGTGCTCTCTCCGATGATATCCTTCGTTTGACCCTCCGTGCTGAGTTCGAGGACGTCAATGTGAACAGTCTTGTCTTCACAGCAGGTGGCGCAGATACGCCATTCTTCTTCCAGAATGTCTCTCGTCTCGAACTCTATCAGGTCGGTGCGACGAACCCGTTTGCCATGGCTACGATGGGATCATGTGGTAGTGATCCAGTGCCTGCACATTCGATGTGTGCTTCGATGCAGAGCCAGCCTCTTGTCGGCTTAAAGGGTGTAGATACTTCGATTGTTGTTCGTGCACGGATGAAGTCTGATAGTGATGGCGCTGTCTCCGGTATGCATCTCACGCTCACTGTTGACGCAGTGCAAGGCGTGAAGGCAGTTGGTTCCATTTCGAGCAATGCTTTGATTGCAAGCAACGGTGATGCGCTTGCTAGCGGTGAATACTTCATTGGTATCAGTGCTCCGGGTGCTTCACAGACAATTGTCGGAAAAGATCACACGGTAGTGTTGTCCAAAGTTATGTCGATCTTCAATGCTGATCCGAATGCGAATGGAACAATGATTCCGTCAGGCTCTAGCCGTGCAATCAGTCAGTTGAAGTTCTCTACAGTCAGTCATTCGAATTTTGCTTACGGTATGAACAAAGTCGTCATTGATACTGTGATCTATACGGTCAATGCGACGAACGTTTCTTTGGATCCATCCGCATTCAAGGTATACAACAAGGCTGATTCATCAATAAATGCATCTTGTTCACTTGATCCTGCATCCACTGCGACACTGCAGTACGTCGTGTGTCCAAATCTCTCCACGAGTTCTGTGAACACAGAGATTGATGCAGGCTCTGATGCAACGCTCGTGCTCGAAGCGAATGTACTCAATGCACAAGTCAATCCATCGCTTTCGTCATCGCTCCAAGTATCGCTCCAGAACTTCTCCGATAGCACGTTGGCAACTCTGTCTGTTGCAGGAAGCCACATTCGCTGGCTCGACAAGGACAACGGTACTTCCAAGACATTCCTCTGGATGCAGTCCTCAGAGACCGTCATCAACGGAACAGCGTACCAAAACTAACCGTTTCGCTCTTACTCGCGTACAAAGGACGCCTCCCTCGCCGGGGGCGTTCTTTCGTTCGATGCTCAAAATCCCTTTTCCTCGCTTCAAACACTCCCTATACTGCCTCGGCTAGATTCTTAGCATGCCTCGCACTGAGGCTCCTCCATTTTTCCCTCACTTTGTATGGACTTAAAGAACGTACGTAATATCGGTATCATCGCGCACATCGATGCCGGCAAGACAACGACATCGGAGCGCATCCTCTTCTACACCGGAAAGAACTACAAAATCGGTGAAGTGCACGAGGGTGAAGCCACGATGGACTGGATGGAGCAGGAGCGCGAGCGCGGTATCACCATCACGTCTGCTGCCACACAGTGTGTGTGGAAGTCGAAGTTCAGGAACGTCGATACCACGACGACCATCAACTTGATCGATACCCCAGGTCACGTGGACTTTACTGCTGAGGTGGAACGCAGTCTCCGCGTGCTCGACGGAGGTGTCGCTGTCTTCGATGGATCACAAGGTGTCGAACCACAGTCCGAGACCGTGTGGCGTCAGGCCGATAAGTACGGTGTGCCACGCCTCGCTTTCGTGAACAAGATGGACAAGATCGGTGGAGATTTCTACATGTCACTCCAGAGCATTCACGATCGCTTGAGCAAGGATGCAGTCGCTATTCAGCTTCCTATCGGTGCTGAGAGTGATTTCTCTGCCATCATCGACCTCATCGAGGAAGAGATGATCACCTTCGAGGGTGCACACGGCGAGAAGCACGTCCATGCTCCAGTTCCAGAGGATATGAAGCCTCAGGTCGCCAAGTACCGCGCCATCCTCATGGAGAAGGCTGCGGAGAACGGCGGAGATGAGCTCATGGATAAGTTCCTCAATACGGGTTCACTCACGAAGGATGAGATTAAGACTGCACTCCGTCAGGGCACCGTGTCCGGCAAACTCTACCCCGTGCTCTGTGGATCGTCTCTCAAGAACATGGGTGTCCAGCTCGTGCTCGATGCCGTCGTCAATTACCTCCCAAGCCCACTCGACACACCTCCACTCAAGGCAATCGATGTCGACTCTGGTGAAGAAGTACTCAGGAAGCCTGACAACACAGAGCCTCTCTCTGCTCTTGCTTTCAAGATCGCGACAGACCCATTCGTCGGTAAGCTCACGTTCGTCCGTGTGTACTCCGGCGTGCTCACATCCGGTTCGTACGTCATCAACACGCGCTCGGGGAACAAGGAGCGCATCGGTCGTATCGTTCGCCTCCACGCCAACCAGCGCACAGAGATCGACAAGATCGAAGCAGGGGACATCGGTGCTGTCATCGGTCTCAAGGAGACACGCACAGGGGATACACTCTGCAGTGAAGACAAGCCAGTGCGCCTCGAGAGCATCACGTTCGCTGAGCCTGTGATCTCGATGGCCATCGAGCCAAAGACGAAGGCTGACCAAGAGAAAATGGGTATGGCGATGCAGAAGCTCGCCGAAGAAGATCCGACGTTCCGCGTCCGCACGGACGAGGAGACTGGCCAGACGATCATCGCAGGAATGGGTGAACTGCACCTCGATATCATCATGGATCGTATGAAGCGCGAGTTCAAAGTTGAGAGCACCTCCGGTAAGCCACAGGTCGCCTATAGAGAGACGATCCAGAAGCCGATCGATCACGAGGAGAAGTACATCAAGCAGACAGGTGGACGCGGTCAGTACGGTCACGTCGTATTCCGCTTGGTTCCTCAGCAACCAGGTGGAGGGTACGAATTCGATAACCAAGTGGTCGGAGGTCGTATCCCTCGTGAATTCATCAAGCCGTGTGACCAAGGATTCCAGGAAGGTCTCTCCCGCGGAGCGATGGCAGGATTCCCCCTCGTGGACGTCAAAGTCGAGCTCATCGATGGTAGTTACCACGATGTCGACTCCTCAGAAATGGCGTACAAGATCTGTGCGTCGATCGGTGCACAAGCTGCAGCGAAGAAGGCTGATCCAGTGCTCCTCGAACCAGTGATGAAAGTCGAAGTCGTCTGTCCGGAAGAGTACTTCGGAGACGTCATGGGTGACTTGAGTTCACGCCGTGGCCTCATTAAAGACACCGGTAGCCGTGGTATGGCGAAGACGATCATTGCCGAGGTTCCACTCGCATCCATGTTCGGGTACGCCACAGAGCTTCGTTCGCTTTCTCAGGGTCGATCGAGCTACTCCATGGAGCCAAGTCACTATGCCAAGGTCCCACGCAACGTCGCCGATGAGATCATCGCATCACGCGCAGGCGGAAAATAAGAAAAGTATTTCGTATCTCGTATTGAGTATCTAGTATCTATGCATACTGGGTACTTGATGCTGAATACAAAATATTGAAGTGGTTGTATTAACGTATTGACACGACTTCGCCCTCCGCTTATAGTGGCGCTGTTTCATTCCTCGCTATTTCTACGTCAGAGAAGGCTACGCCTTGCAGGCACCTTCCTTACTTACCTCACCTACCAAACCTTCCCTTGGGCAAACGCCGTTTCACCGACGATAGCTGGAACAAAGAACCTTGGTTCAAGGCTCTGTGTAGCGCTATGACGCAGTGCAAGACGGAGGAGGAGATGGCGAACTTCATGCGTGATATTGGCACTCTTTCCGAACTCCAGGCATGGAGTGAGCGCTTTGAGGTGGCCAAACAACTGGCGCAGGGCAAGACGTACCGAGAGATAGCGAAGAATACCGGTGCGAGCACGACGACAGTTACACGTGTCGCGAAGTTCCTCGAGAATGGCGAAGGAGGCTACCGCACGATTCTGAATGCCCCACGGCATCATAGAATGGTCTCTGCTCGTTCTTCCGAGCATGAGACCACACAGAGCCGTGAGGAGAAACCGGTATCCGTCCTGCAGAAGTACCTCGAGAAGGCGAAGCATCAGGAGTAGAGAAATGCAGAACGGATGACGAACTCCTCATGGAAGGAGTTTTTTTAGTCTTTTCTATTTCTAACTATGAAAACCATTATTGCCCCCTGTGCACTGAAAGATAGTCTTCGAATGATCGTACAACGTCCTGAGCCAGCGAACAGGCAAGATCTCCAAGCCATCGCATCCAGAATTCTGGTCATGGGATCCTCTTCCTCTAGCGAAGTTCGACGGGTAACTGGCCTTCGGCAAGAGCGCGTGGGTGCGCTTCGTCTGTCAGATCCAGATCAGACAATTTTTGTATCCCCGCCAGTCACACTCCTCAACTGCTATCAAGATTCTGCCCTGATGCAGTCTCGTGAAGTGTCGGCTGATGAATTCTTAGATTTAACCGATTATCCCTCTCCTGCTTTTAGTAAGGCAGAACTTGTTCGTGTCATCACGACTGACAAAAAAGGTAGGGTTCTCATGGATGCCTATCAAGATGAGAAAGCGTACAAAACATCAAAAAATGGTCAGGGAGCGTTTTTCAGTCGAACGCAATTCAAAAATACGCGCGATGGTACGTGGGTGAAAGGTTTGTCGAGTGGCATGACGCAAAAAGTCCTTGATATTGGAGTTCTCTCGAATAATTCTGTTTTGATGGTGGTGAATCAGCGTGGTGGCGCAGCCTGTCACGATGGTACCGAGAGTTGCTTCTACCGTCGTTTGTTTCCTGATGATTTCCTCAGGCCCATCATGAAGCCCGTTGCCGACCCGAACCAGATGTACAGTGCTTCTAGGCCCTCAGCCGTCCAATCTGATACTTCCGATGTATCAGGCGATCTCAGTGAAAGTGAAAGGGTTTCTCTATGGCTCATCGCACTCTCGGAAAAAATACAATCGAGGCTCCGGAGCGGAAATCCTGATTCTTCTACGGTGCAAGAAGTGGCTAGGGGAGTACGTTCGTGTTTTGCAAGTTATTCAAGTGAGTTCACAGAGCTTGTGAGCGCAATTCGAACTCTTCAGCTGGCAAGACAAAACGGGTCACCCATACTTGTTGAAGATGCGATTGATGAGGCGGGCCAGTGTTACTGCGCATTACTCGTTGCACTTGCATCCAAGGGGCTAACGCTTTCACAAGTTCTGCGTGACCAAGATACTCCTTGCACAGAAACCAGTTGGTCCGATGTCTCATTCCTCGATGCTCTTCTTCGTGATTCGCGCCCTTCGGGGGACCTACTCGATAGCATCTGTGCAATCCCTGACTTATCATCATCTGTTCGAAAGAATGCCAATCCGAGCGAAGTCCGTGCGTCAGCAAGAGCGATGATTCAGGGTCTTACCGGATTACTCAAAAATCAGAGTTTATCGCTGAGAGATGTCATGTCTCTGGAGCAAAAATCCCAAGATTATGTTTCACTGAGATAATACGTTGACATGAAAGAACATTAGGATTATTCTTTCCCTCCTCAATATTTTTATCCCCATTTCTCCTATGAATAACACTTCAGGACTTTCAATCGCTATTCCAAGTAGCGCTGGCGTAGAAGATTTATTTGCACAGTCAGGATATCCTTTAAAGAAAAAGACACCTAGGTATTATGCTCTTACTGGGGAAATGCGTTTGGATGGATCTACGCTTCCGCTTACCGTCATTCCTTATAAGGCGTCTGACGTCCCTGACATGTTAGTGGATTCAAATACAGTGGATGGAGCAGATTCGATTTCTGCAGCGATAACAGATCAAGATATTTTGATTGGCATGCAGGATGAAAGGGATCGTATCATGAATGTTACGAGAATCCCTGGAGGTAGTAATGGCGGTGCAGATTCAGTGTTTTGGAAATGCCTTGTTCGTTCTGATTCTTCTATTGGTGATACAAGTGATTTGAATGGAATAAAAGTTGGATGCAAAATTCCTCAACTAGCTCAAAACTGGCTTAATCAGAGTAATATTCTGGCTGAAGTTCGTAAAATAAATGGTAGCGCTGAAGCAGTTCTAAGAAGAAAGCAAAGAGAAGCAGTTATTGATGTCGTAGATAGTGGAAAATCAAGGGATGAAAATGCTTTGAGAGAAGTGGGTGGCACTGTCTTTGAAAGCAGTAGAGTACTGATTGCCGATGAGTCAGTCTTGAATCAACAATTGCTGAAGAATGCTCTCTATCAACTTTCTGTTGCATTAATTAGCACACGATTGAGTCAAACTCGTTATCAAATTTGGGCGAATGTCGATCGTGATCTTGTGCCCACTCTAAAATCTAAATCACTTTTTAGTGGTATTTCTGGACCACTTACTGCTCAAATTTCTGATCGAGAATATGAGTATATGGTTTCTGTTGCAGAATCAGATTTGAACGATGCTTTTGCTCAACTTATGGCATTAGGTGTTTCTGATGCTGAAGCCGTTCCTCTAAAACGTACGATTGGTCAGAATGCTATACGTCAATATATGGATCCTACTTTTCTTTCTTCTATGAAGAAGTAGAACATCATTCCCTTTCATGCGGTAGTTCATCATACTACCCCCGATGTCTCATGCCTCCTTCATCCGTCATTGCCTTACGCTCGCCGAGAAAGGTCGCGGCAAGACGGGCATCAATCCGATGGTCGGTGCAGTACTTGTTCGTGAGGGGAAAATTATCGCAGAAGGCTTTCATTCTGAGTACGGACTTCCGCACGCGGAACGCGTGCTCCTTAGCAAATGTGAGTCTGGTATTTTGCCAAGCGACATTCTCTACGTGAACTTGGAGCCATGTTGTCACAGGAATAAAAAAACTCCACCGTGCACGGACATTATTATTGAGAGGGGGATCAAGACTGTTGTGTACGGCATGAAGGATCCAAATCCAGCAGTCTCTGGGAAGGGGATTGAGTATTTGAACAAAAAAGGTGTACAGGTTTATGGTCCAGTATTAGAGCAAGAATGCAAAAGACTGAATAGGGGATTTGTCTCACTCATGACCAAGAAGCGACCCTGGATTACTCTCAAAAAAGCACAGACAGTCGATGGTCGCACTGCGAATGACGACGGATCATTCCTCAAGATCACGTCTCCTGAGCAAGATGCGTGGTCACATGAGTTTCTAAGAGCAAGACATGATGCGATTCTTGTTGGTGTTGGAACACTACTGAGAGACGATCCACTATTGACGGTTCGTAATATGCCTAACCCCAGCCCCAACCCTTACCCAATTATTCTCGACCCCCATCTCAAGATTCCTCTCACTGCAAAAGTCGTTCGACCCTCGACTATCATCATCACTGCTCCTGGATCGGATGCAGAGAAAAGAAAAAGCTTGGAATCTGCAGGAGTGCGTATCTTTGAAGTTCTATCATCTTTGGGAGCGGGTATCCCCTGCCCGCCGAAGCTTCAGCGTAGGAGGGGGCCCGCGGTTGGCAATCATTTCGATTGGCCTTCTCTCTGGAACGTTCTTACGACACCGACGGATGATTTTTACGGAATTTCATCGATCCTCGTCGAAGGAGGTAGCAGGACATGGGAGATGTTTAGGCAGGCTCGACTCGTCGATGAGGAGGTTACGCTCATTGGATAATTTGTTCTTTCTCTGCCTGCGTGGCAAAGAAAGAACCAAAGATAACGCTGTGCGCCATGACCTCGTCCCGCATCGGCGGGACTCGGGCCACCCGCAGACCCCCACCATGTGGCGCACCCATCCCTTTGGATGTAGAATTTATTGAATCACTACATTCCAAGCTTCCTCTTCACAAGCTGAGAAATCCGTACAAATTTTTTGATCAATCTATATGTAAACGGCAGTTTACCAGTTTGTTTGAACGTCTCAACCGTTGATATAAATTCCTTCCCTGCGACTTTCACAGCGTCGAGTCGTGCCGGCCTCTTATTCACGACGAGTCCAAACACTCCACGACCAAGCGTGCAACCTCCTTCGAAGAACGTTCCGAGCACCGATCCGCCGAAGTACTGGATTGCGATGGAAACAGAGCTCAGCGTGCGCCGAAAGAGTGGCCAGGCTGACTTTGGTGCTCCTGCGGTGTAGATCAAGAAAAACGGTTTACCGTTCAGTGTGCCGACAGAGTGTGATGCATCCAGCGCGAATGCACCCATGCGGTCGATGAAGTTCTTCAGGTGTGCTGGAACGCCGAAGTTCCACACTGGAGTCGCGATGATCACACCATCTGCCTGCATGAGGAGTGACTGTACTGATGTCATGCCATCAAGAGGACAATTCGGTCCGTAGCAGGAGAGATTGAAGTGGCCGATGTCCACGTCTTTCAGTCGTACTTTGTCGATGATGGCATCAGGACTTGCTTGCTTCATGCCTGTGATCATCGCATCGGCAAGCGCATTACTATTACTTGGTTCGTTTGTGCCGGCGACGAGGACGAGGATGCGCATGCGATGAGTGTAAAGTTGAAAGTGAAAAGTTGAAAGTTTGTTTTTTCCTCTTCGATGTTCGTTCGTCGTACGTTGTCCGCGTCAAATTATTTCTTTCATTTTCGATCGAAAAATGATGCAGTAGTATTTCATTTTTTCGTTGTGATTTTCACCGAGCGCGAGTGCATCAGCAAATCGACGTTGACCACTCCAAATGATCACAGTTTTTGAATGCTCTTGAGCTCGAGTCATGACTGCGTAGAATGCGTAGATGTTGTGTCTCATCAGAGATCCAACTACTAGATATTGTGTCCCCCCCCCACCCCCATGAACCCCCAGTCTTCCCTCCAGAATGCGAAAGATATTCCTCTTGCTGATGCATCGACGGTCATCAAGAGTACTAAGAATAAGGCGATGGCATCGGCTCATGCACTTGGTACAAAAAAGGGCATGGTTGTTTCTCGCGTTTTTACGACGCCAGGAAGTGATCCCTTGGAACAGATCAAGTATGACAAGCGTACGAGCAGAATCGTGAATACCAACGGGTCTGTTGTCTTCGAGATGAAGGATGCAGAAGTTCCTGCTAGCTGGAGTCAGGTGGCGACGGATATCGTCGTGAGCAAGTACTTCCGCAAGGCTGGTGTCCCGCAGGCCGATGAACACGGTAACGTACTGAAGGATGAAAATGGCGTAGTCATCACTGGCCCAGAGCGCTCCGTGAAGCAGGTGATTCGTCGCCTTGCTGGTTGCTGGAGATTTTGGGGAGAGGAACATGGTTACTTTCAGACCAAGCAGGATGCACAAGCCTTCGAGGATGAGCTCAAGTACATGCTCGTTCGCCAGATGTCTGCTCCCAATAGCCCACAATGGTTCAATACGGGTATCAACTACTTGTATGGCATCACGGGTCCAGCACAAGGACACTACTACTGCGATCCTGCGACAGGCGAGGTGCGTCAGAGCGAAGATGCATACACGCATCCTCAGCCTCACGCATGTTTCATTCAGGGTGTCGCTGATGACATGGTGAATGAAGGTGGCATCATGGATCTCTGGATTCGTGAGGCACGTCTCTTCAAATACGGCTCGGGAACGGGGACGAACTTCAGCAATCTCCGTGGTGATGGCGAGCCACTCTCGCAGGGTGGTAAGAGCTCCGGACTCATGAGCTTCCTCAAGATCGGCGACAGAGCTGCGGGAGCCATCAAGTCTGGTGGTACGACACGCAGAGCCGCCAAAATGGTCTGTCTCGATCTCGATCATCCGGACATCGAAGAGTTCATCAATTGGAAAGTAAATGAAGAGAAGAAGGTCGCCGCCCTCGCGAAGGCAGGGTATGACACCGACTTCAACGGTGAAGCATACGCGACGGTTTCTGGTCAGAACTCGAATAATTCCGTGCGCGTGCCGGCAGAGTTCTTCAATGCCCTCGAGAGTGATAGCGACTGGAATCTCTACTGGCGCACGGAGCTCAGGAAGTCCAAGAAAGAGGGGAGGACGGCGAAGGCATGCAAGACGATGAAGGCGAAGGCTCTCTGGGATCAAGTCGTCTACGCCGCATGGGCGTGCGCTGATCCTGGTGTGCAGTACGACACGACGATCAATGACTGGCACACGTGTCCCGAGAGCGGACGCATCAATGCGAGTAACCCATGCAGTGAGTACATGTTCCTGGACAATACGGCGTGCAACTTGGCATCCATCAATCTTCTGCACTTCGTCGAGCATGACACGAGTGGTAAAAAAGTTTTCAAAGTCGAGGAATTCCGTCACGCGGTGAGACTCTGGACGATCGTCCTTGAAATTTCGGTGCTCATGGCACAGTTCCCCAGCAAAGAAATCGCTGAGCTCAGCTACACGTACCGCACGCTTGGTCTCGGCTACGCCAACATCGGCGCCATGCTCATGCAGATGGGTATTCCGTACGATTCAGACATGGGTCGAGCGATGTGTGGTGCGATCACCGCAGTCCTCACTGGCGAGTCGTACGCGACGTCTGCCGAGATGGCAGAGTCCCTCGGGACATTCCCTGGCTTCGCACCGAATCGTGAACACATGCTCCGCGTGATGCGCAACCACCGCAGAGCTGCCTACAATGCTCCGGAGCGTGAGTACGAAGATCTCTCGGTGAAGCCAGTTGGCATCGATCCTGCTGTGTGTCCCGATTACCTTCTCTCCGCTGCGAAAGAGGCGTGGGATAGGGCTCTTGAGCTTGGTGAGAAGCACGGATACCGCAATGCACAGACGACTGTCATCGCACCAACGGGAACGATTGGTCTCCTTATGGATTGTGATACGACGGGCATCGAACCGGACTTCGCACTCGTGAAGTTTAAGAAGCTCGCAGGAGGTGGTTACATGAAGATTGCGAACCAATCCATCAAGCCTGCCCTCGAAACACTTGGCTACACGGAACAAGAGATGAACGACATTATGAAGTACGTCCTTGGAACATTGACGCTCGAAGGAGCTCCGCACATCAACCGCGTCACACTGAAGGCGAAGGGCTTTACGGATGAGGACATCGCGAAAGTAGAAAAGACACTGCCGTCGGTCTTTGAAATAGGTTTCGCCTTCAACAAGTGGATCCTCGGTGATGAGGCACTCACGCGCCTGGGCTTCACGAAGGAGCAGATCGATGATGCATCATTCAATCTTCTGAAGGCCCTCGGCTTTACCGATGAACAGATCAGTACGGCGAACACGATCATCTGTGGACAGATGACAGTGGAGGGCGCTCCATTCCTGAAGCCTGCGCACCTGCCAGTCTTCGATTGCGCAAATAGATGCGGAAAAGTCGGCAAGCGTTACATCACGGCTGAAGGCCACATTCGGATGATGGCCGCAGCTCAACCTTTCATCTCTGGAGCCATCAGCAAGACTATCAACCTGCCCAATGAGGCGACTGTTGAGGACTTCAAGAATGCATACTTCCTCTCCTGGAAACTTGGGACGAAAGCCAACGCACTCTACAGAGATGGTAGCAAGATGAGCCAAGCGCTGAATACCAAGTCTGATGACAAGAAAGAAGAGACAGTCGAGGTGAAGACCATCGAGAAGATCGTCGTCAAAGAAGTCCCTCGTCGTAGGAAGCTCCCCGATGAGCGCCTCTCGCTCACGCACAAGTTCTCGGTTGCGGGTCACGACGGTTACTTACACGTTGGTATGTACGAGAACGGCAAACCTGGCGAGATCTTCATCAAGATGAGCAAGGAAGGCTCCACGCTCTCAGGCGTCATGGATACCCTTGCACTCTCGCTCTCTATGAACCTGCAATACGGTGTTCCTCTCGAAGTCCTCTGCGAGAAGCTCGTACACACACGTTTCGAGCCGATGGGTATGACGACGAATAGGGAGATCCCGATGGTGAAAAGTCTCATGGATTACCTGGGTAGGTGGCTTGCACTCAAGTTCCTCCCCAAGGAGTCTGCGATGAAATTTCACAACAAAGATTTGGTGGAGAAAGCGTATAGCGAAGGTACGAAGAGTAAAGATGCGTTCGCAATGAGTCTCCCGGTGATCGACGAAGGCGTGCAGACGGATGCCTCGGCGATGGATCATGTGGTATCGGCAGTGGCGAAGGCAGATGAGCAGATTTCTTCGACTGAGAAGGCGAAGCTCCAGGG
>CAZDQZ010000027.1:0-12297 GCA_964507835.1 uncultured Candidatus Peribacteria bacterium
TTCCCGTACAGTCTGCCAGCTTTATTCTTCCCCTCCTGCGTTCGCGGGACGGGTTTTACCCACAAGCTTTATGCCTACTCTCAAAGCGAGTAACGAAGACGTGCGTGTCTACGAGATCGCCGTCATGTACATCCCAGACCTGGATCAGAAAGCCGAATCGACCCTCATGAAGGAGCTCGATGCGCACTTCGCTGATGCGAAGGGAACACTCCTTTTCAAGGATCCTTGGAGCAAGCGCGGTCTGGCCTACAAGATCGCTGGATACGATCATGCCAAGTACGTTATCTATTACTTCGAGATGTCTCCGTCTGTTATCCGTGAGCTCGATCATCAGCTCAGGCTCCAGAAAGGCGTGATGCGTCACCTCATCACGATCCCACCGAATGGATACGAGGCTGTGAGCTGGGAGGAGAAATATCAGGATTGGCTCAAGACACGCGAGACTGCGACGGAAGTTCGTCAGAGGAAGAAGGAAGACAAGGTGAAGGAACAGCTCGCAACGAGTGCAAAGCGTGCCATGAAGCGCAAGGATGAAGCGAAGAAGGATGAGAAAGTCAGCAAGCCAAAGCCCGTCAAGATGGAAGATCTATCGAAAGAGCTCGATAAACTCATCTCCGATGATGATCTGAAGATGTAGAGAATAGATCGAAAGGACCGAAAAGACTGAAACGATTGAAAAGACAGAAAGGACTCAGAAAAATGATTCGAAATTTTTATCTCCATTCGCATTACCAACTCTCCCCATGGCCAACAATAAAGCTCGTCCGATGACAAAGAAGTCCTGTCCATTCGCTCACCGCGGAGTCAAGTACCTCGATTACAAAGACTATCCGACACTGAAGCCATACGTGGATTACTTTGGTAACATCCGCAAGCGTTACTACACAGGTGTCTCCCTCAAGTATCAGAAGATGCTGAAGAACTCGATCGAGCGCGCACGCTTCATGGGATTCCTCGCGTACAGAAAATAGTTTACTGGTTTTGCGGTTTACTGGTTTACTAGTTTTTATGGCTACTTTTCATTCTTTTGAGGAGATAGAGGCATGGAAAGAGGCAAGAGCTTTGACGAAACACATTCGTTTGGTTTGTAAGAAAGAATCAGTGAAAAGAGACTATCCGTTTGTTGATCAAATTACTCGATCGGTACGTTCGATTGGTGCAAATATTGCCGAAGGCTTTGAGGCATCGAGTGTTGCTGAATTTGTATCTTTTCTCAATTATGCAAAGCGTTCCGCAGGAGAGACGAGGGCACATCTCTATGATGCCCTTGATGAAGGATATATTACAAAAGAAGAATTCACAGAATTTGCGGATGAGACCATACGAATTAGTAAGATGCTCGCATCACTCATGGCATACTTACGTTCATCTGATGTTGATGGGTCGAAGCGACGTATAAAGCAAACTACCCAACTAGTAAACCAGTAAACTACCAAACTTTCCTATGTCCGGTCACAGTACATGGCACCCTTCGACTCGCTTCGCTCGCTCAGGGCAGGCAATTTGAGTTATTATTGACGCATGTCTGGACATTCCAAATGGCACAACATTCGGGTGAAGAAAATGGCGACCGATGCCAAGCGTGGCAAGGCGTACACGAAGTACGCACGCTTGATCGAGATTGCTGCGCGCGAGGGAGGAGGGGACCCTACGAGCAATATTCGTTTGCGTACACTGATTGATTCTGCGAAGGCAGAGAGTGTGCCGAATGCGAACATCGAGCGTGCGATCAAGAAGGGGACGGGGGAGCTCAAGGGTGAAGCGATGCAAGAAGTGGTATACGAGGGATACGGTCCAGGTGGCACAGCATTCATCATCGAGTGTCTCACTGATAACAAGAATCGTACACTCAGCAATGTGCGCTTACTCCTCAGTAAACATGGCGGGAGATTTGCGGAGAGCGGATCGGTGATGTGGATGTTTGAGCGGAAGGGCGTTGTTCTTGCGAAGAATGAAAAATTAATCATGAATAATGAAAAATTACAAAATGTAGAATTGCAACTCATTGATGTTGGGGCGGATGATTTCGAGTGTTCCGGAGATCATGTGCGTGTCGTGAGTGATGGGCATACGTGGACAAAGGTTCGGGACTTTCTGAAGACGCAGGAATGCGAAATCGAGTCGGCGGGACTCCAGTACATCGCGAAGCAAACAGCACCCGTTGATGCGCAGACACTTGAGAAAGTTCAGGCGATCAGCGATGCGCTGGAGGAAGACGATGATGTAAGCGAAGTGCATACGAATGCGGTTCATGCGGAGGAAATCTAACAGTTTCCCCGCAACGCTTCGCCACGATTATTTTCATATTACTCAAACACGAACTCGGTCTCTGCTTCTGCAGTTTTGAAGTACGCATCGGTCACGACGACCTTGAGTGTGTGCTTGCCCGTTCTCTCTACCCCTCTTGTGACACGCATACTGCCGAAGAACGGCTCCGTATCGAAGCTCCGTACACGCTTGTCATCCACGAAGAATTCCACCTGCTGTAGTGGCGCCTTTGTATCAATACTGATGAGCGGGGAAAACGATGGGTATGGGAGAGAGCTCCCTGGTTGTGGCGACACAATCGTGACGGACAGTGGATCGAATCGTCCTGGCGTGAGCGATGGATCACATGACGCTACTGGCGCGACAGGCAGTGGGAGAAGAGAGCCTGAGTGATCGGGCGCGGCATTCCACTTCTTCATTTGATCGACGGCCCAGTTTTGCACTCCGTTCTCCCAGAGTGGCCAGCGATCCGGGAGTTCGCTCTTGGGCACGAAGAATGGTAGCTCTCCAGATGCTTCTGCAGGACAGCTATCCGAGGCGAGGAGCCCTGTAACTTTGTCGACGTTCAGCACGACGCAGGCGGGGTCATCCTCTGTTGGAACATTTTCATCCAGGACGAGATCGGGCGCACGGAGATCGGACGGGGTGCACTCGGTGGCGAGTTTTCCTGAGAGCTTCGAGAGGAGTGGGCGACTAATCCGAGCGGGGAGCGTGAACTCTGCGATTGGATTTTTGATACTCCGGTGTGCTGCGACCATGAAGTCATGCCAGATCGGAGCGGCGACCGTGAGACCATCGGCTTTGTCGTAGAGTGATTGGCTCGTCGCATTGCCCACCCAGACCCCTGCAATGAGATTCGGCGTGTACCCAAGTGTCCATAGGCTCTCCGGACGCCTGAGCGTGCAATTCTGTTTTGTATCGCGTTCGAGACACTTGTTGCTCGTTCCGGTCTTCGCTGCCGCGGAAAACCCGGGGACCGTGAGGATCGACTGCCAGAATTCATTCGGTGGTCTGGCAGTGACATCGCTTAAGACAGATGTGACGAGTGCTGCATGACGTGCATCCGCTACCTGTTCCGGCGTCGTCTCCTTCGCAACGTAGCGCAGATTCCCTGCGGAGTCCGTGATCTTCAGGATCGATGTCATCGGTCGGTACACGCCACCGTCGGCGATCGATGCGTATCCTTGGACCATTTCGATCAGTGGTACTTCGGAGGATCCGATCGCGAGTGGCCATCCGTAGTCGAAGTTTGGATCGATGGCTCGTTGCTCCTCTTTCTCTTGCCTTGGTGTCGTGACACCGAGTTTCTCTGCAACAGTGAGAAGCTTTTCTTCTCCACCTTGTACAAAAAATGCTTTGATCGCGGGGATGTTCCGTGACCCTGCGAGTGCACGACGCATGGTGATGGGCCCCCAGAACGTACCGTCGTAGTTCTGCGGTTCGTCGGCACCGAACTTTGTTGGGACGTCGTAGACGATACTCCCAGGTCCGTATCCTGCTTCGAACGCGCCGAGGTAGGTGAATGCTTTGAAGCTGGAGCCCGGCTGACGGGGGCTCTTCGCCATGTCGATCTTGCCTTCGTGCTCATCATCACCGAAGTCTGCATTGCCGACGTAGGCGAGGACTTCTCTCGTCTTGGGTGCGAGGGCGACTAGTGCGATGTTATGGGCTCCGAACCGTTTCAGGGCGTCATCTTTCCGTGCAGAGACAACCTTCTCTGCTGTCTGTTGGAGCGACCAGTCGAGCGTTGTCGTAATGCGGAAGCCACCTTGTTCCAAAATATTTGCTCCATTACTTTCGCTCTCCTGTGCATCGATGCCGAGGAGCGTCATCACTTGCTTCTCGACATCGAGAACGAAGTGCGGAGCGCGGATGTTTTGTCGCGCCGGTGTGAAGACGATGGACTGCAGTTCACGTAGAGCCTTCGTGCGCTCTTCATCGGTGATCATCGACTGCTCTACCATGTTCGCCAGTACCTGATCCGTGCGTCCGCCGATATAGAGTGTCTGAGCTCCAGTGCCAACTCTCTGTCCGATGAGACCTATCCGAATGGCTCGCTCATCGATGTCATCGATACGAGTGATTTTTCCGGCACCAATAGCCTTCTCTACTTCTGAAGTCACAGTTGTATAGACGTGTTTGCCGTACGGATTGAAGTACGAAGGGCGTTGTGGCAGAGATGCGAGAATTGCGGATTGAGCCAGGTCTACCTCTTTTGCCGAGAGGCTGAAATACGTTTTTGAAGCCTGTTCGATGCCGTATGCATTTTGACCGTACGGAATCCAGTTGAGGTAGAGTTCAAGGAGCTCATCTTTGGAGTATTTTCGATCGAGCGAGCAGGCGAGCATCAATTCTCGGACCTTGCGGAGAATGGTGCGTTTGCGTCCGACAAAAGCATTTCCTGCGAACTGTTGAGTGAGTGTTGATCCACCCGATCGTACGAAGAATTGTGGAGCGATTTGACTGAGCGCCGCGCGCGTGAAGCCAATGACATCGAAGCATCCACTACGACTAAGGAAGCGCTCATCTTCGATGGCGATCGTTGCGTTTTTGATGAACGGACTGATGTCATCTCCTTGTACATAGGTTCGATCTTGCTCTGAGAACAATCGGTAGAGCTCAACACCATTTCTATCGAGGATGACCGTGCTTTGGGAAGCGAACATGGTCTCAGGATCATCGATGTTGGGAAGAGTGATCCAGAGAATGATGAGCGTGACGACACCGAGAGCGATGAGAATACCGAGACTGCGAAGGATCATGCCTCTGAGTCCGTACTTTGCATGCGACGACCGTACGGTTCTGGCTCCATAGCTCCAGAGCCTTCTCCAGGCGTGGATGATACGGTGTGCATTGCCGATTGATCGTCGCTGAGCATCGTGTACTAGCTCTTCTTCGTACAGCGATCGACTGCGGAAACCACGAGTATTCATGAGAGTGGTAGTGTAGAGGGAGGGGTGTCTTTTACTCAAGCTTTCCATGGAGAGATCATTGTTTAATGCTTATTTTTTATTCCACTTTTTTTAGAAAAAAGTGGAGAAAAAATCGTCGCTTGTTGTGCACTGCCTACGCAGAACAGTTCGTCTCTGCTGAAAGCGCAAACTCCTCGCTCGCCCCCGCTCGCTCGTCGGACAGTGCGCTTTCGTATCGCAGTGACTCACTGACTGCGTTACGGCAGTGCACAAAGGCGACATGTTTGTTTCGTAGAAGTTGTATGATGTGATTACCATTTGTTCTTTGTTGATCTTTAGTTTTAGCGTATTTTCTGCTATAATATTTCGATGCGTGCTCTTCGATTTCTCATTGGTGCTGTGACACTCCTCTTGCCGAGTCTCGCGTCTGCGATGATCGTGCAGATCAATACGGGAGTACATACGACGATTCCAGGTGTCATGGAGGGGATCGTCAATGTTCTTCTCGCATGGAGTGGTTTTACAGCGACGGGGTTGTTCCTCATCGGCGCTATTCTCATGGCGGGCTCGGGTGGCAACGATCAGTACCTGTCTGCTGGCAAGCGTCTCATGGAGGCGGCGGTCATCGGTTTCGTGATTGTGCTCTCTGCGTGGATGGTCGTGAGTACGGTCATCACGTTCATCTACTCATAGGCATTTCCTGTACACTCTGGCTATGACTGTACCCAACAGTGATGCATCGGCAGAAGCATTCAAGCGTGCGCTGGAACACAAGTTTCATGGTGAGTACGAGGAGGCACTTCAGCTTCTGGAGACAATGCTGTTGGCTAACCCTGAGAACATCGAAGCGATGGAGGAAGTCGCCGATAACGAACTGAGTCTCGGGCGCTATGAACGGGCATCGAGAGCTGCGTCAGAGGTCTTAAGTCTCGATCCGAAGAGTTGTAATGCTCACTACATCCTCGGTTTCATCGCATCTCATGAGGAGCGATGGGTCGATTCCATCCGTTCTCTCTCGACTGCAAATCATCTGGAGCCGAATGATCCTGAAATTTTACGATGCCTCGGATGGTCACTTTTTTCCTCGGGAGATATGGTGGAAGGTCTCGTGACACTCGAGCGCGCACTTAATCTGGAGCCCGATAACCCTCTGACACTCTGTGATCTCGGTGTTGTGCACCTTCGTCTGAAGACGTATCCCAAGGCCCTCGCACTCCTCGAGCGAGCCCGAGAGATCGATCCGGAGAACGAACGTGTGCAAGAGTGCCTTGAGATGGCGAGGAGAATCGCAGAGCACGTGTCGAAGGAGGCATAGGCAAGTCACACGCCTTCGCCTACGGGCTACGGACGGGCAGGCAAGTCATAAGTCACAAGTGGTAAGTCACAAGTAATTTTTTGATCGTTCTCTGGTACACTAACCTCCATGCTAGAGCGCATGGTTTCTCTCACCGTTCGTCGAGCGATCCGTCGTGGTGCACAGTCGGTTCTTCGCGAGCCGGGGTGGGGGACGTCCATTGCATCGATTTTCGGTGTGCTTTTCTTGTGTCAGATCTGCCTGTTCTTGGTCATCGGTCTCGAGGGTGGTATTCGTCTCCTCGAGGAGAAGACGGATCTCCGCCTAGAGATCACGGAGACTGCTACAGATGCGCAGATCCAAGACTTCTTCCAGAATGTCCGTGCACTACCGTACGTCGATGATGTCATCTACATCACTCGTGAACAGGCGTACGAACGCATGAAGCAACGCGATCCGGAGCTCATCGAATTCGTGACGAAGTTTGGTATGCAGAATCCATTCCCAGAGACGATGGGCGTACGACTCAAACATCTTTCGGACTATCCAACGCTCGTCGAGTTCCTCCGCCAACCGGTGTTCTCTGCCGTCGTGAATCCTGCGTTCCTTTCCACGACGACGGATCAGGAACAGAACGTGCAGGAGACACTGCGTCTGACTGCCACCGTCCACACGATCGTTCTCCTCGGGGTGGGTCTTCTCTTCACCGTCCTCCTCTTCGTGACGATCGAGCTCATCCGCCGGAGAGTGCTCCTCAAGAAGGATGAGTTGTACATACAGCAACTCGTTGGTTCTCCTCGCTTCGCCATACTGACGCCGTTCTTCGTGGAGGTGTTCATCCTCCTTTCGGTCTCCCTCCTCCTATCGATTCTGATCGCCAGTCTACTCATCGTCATTCTCCCATTCCTCGTCCCTACACTCTCCCAGAATAGTACGGTGGCGCTATGGGCACAGATGTCACGCAGTCTTCTGTTCCACTTCATCCCTCTTGTCTTTGTCGGCGAGGTGCTCCTCGTAATGACGCTTGCTCTGCTCGGGACGATGTTTGCCTTCCGTGATCAATTAACCCTCCTGCGTTCCGCGTAGAGCTCATGCCACATTTGTTCTCCGATGAGGCCATCGTGCTCCGCACGTACAATGTCGGGGAGACGGATCGCTTCTGCATTCTCTTGACGAAAGAGCACGGGAAGATCGTCGCGAGGGCACAGGGTGTGCGTCGGCTCACGACTCGACGCGGGAGCGGTCTCCTGCCACTCCACCGTACGGCGATCACCGTCGAGAAGCATTCCTTCGGTTGTACGATCAGCCATGCACAGTGCCTCTCGTCTTTCCGCGAGACCTGGAATGACGCTTCTGCGTTCGGCGCTGCACATCGTGGCATCGAGCTCCTTCTGAAGCTCACGGAGGAAGGGGTGCCACTCGTGGATGTGTACGAGCTCAGCGTCGATTTCCTCTCAGCGTGTCATGCGTCGGGTCAGGGAGTCTTTCCTTCTGCACTTGTACCGCTCTTCTCTCTCAAGCTCCTCGATCTCTTCGGCCTTCTGCCTTCTGTGCACCTGTCCTGCGTCAGTCACGTGCGCCTCTCTGCAGATGATGTGGTCTATAGCTCCACGCGCGGGGGATTCTGTGCGCATAGAGAAGATTCATCGGGTTTTCGATTATCGCCTTCTGCGTACCACATCCTTCGATCTCTCGATCGTTGCGTTCTTTCGAATGTGCGACCATGCGATGCTCGCATGGTTGATGAGCTTGATCGCCTCGTTCAGGGGTTTGTCGGAAGCCAGCTTGGCGCCTCATTGCTCGCACCTCCCGTCAGTGTCGCCATTACCTCGGGTGTCACGCCGATTTGCCAGTAGAGTGGTCGTGTCTGGTACGCGGAGAAGTAGCGCTCGATCGTCGGCGCTTCATCGTTCTTCTGCACGGTGCGGTACCACACCGCTTTCATGCCGTCGTGTCGCTCGCTCGCTTTCCTCTTCACTCCGGGGGGAATCTCAGTCGTGTAGGAAATCTTTTCCGTCTTGGGTGCAGAGACACGATCGGAGATGAAGGGGCCGAAGATCTCTGATGTTCGGGCATCTTTCGTTCCGTAGTAGATAAAGAATGCACGATCATTATCATCGATGAAGCTCTGGATGAGGAGAGCTCCCTGAGTATCGTTCAAAAATTTCATGTCGACGTGAGGAGGGTAAATGGTCGCATCGGTCCCTTGCGGACTGTAGTAGCTCACGGCGTAACTGTGGTTCTTCCGCTGGACGATGGGGAGTCCGTACTCCCATGGTCCACGGTATGCGGTCGTGCTCACTTGGCAGAGTCCGCCTCCGTAGTCGGGGAGTGTTTCGTCTCCCTGGATGACTAATTCTTTCCTGTAGCCGGTTGCCTGATTCACAGGTCCTAGGACTTGGACGAAGGAGAAGATCGAATCCTTCGGGATGAGGTGCCCGTTGAACGTCGCAACTCCGACGGCGATATTGTGTCGACGATTCACCGGAGATTTTGCGAACACTGATTCTCCGATCGTGACGACTTCCTTGATTCCCAGAGTGCGGAGTCTCGTACTCTCGACGTGTATGTCTGGCTGTGTTTCCTCCACGGGGAGCGCAATCGTGTCGATGTCACTTTCGATGGCTGTGTGGGTGAGAATTGCCGTTCGTTCGCTCTGGACCCTGCGTCCGGTGAGCCCTTGTCCATCGAAGATGATCGATCCTGATCCTCCTTCCTTGATCGTGACGGAGCCGGCAGGGCGATTCAATTTTGCACCGATGTCTTTTTCGATCGTGCGCATGATCGCAGATTCATTCCAGTCGTTTTTCTCTTCGTAGGACCACCCATTGGCATCGATAGGGTCTTTGCCACAGGTTTTCAGACGCGCAGGAGGCTCTGCACGTACACCACGGTAGTACCACACACGTTCGGGAGTTTTCCACTCAGGGTGGCTGGCGACATTGATCGTAAAAATATGATGCTGATATTTGTAGGTGAGGACGGCGGGCATCGCGAAAGCCGAGAACGGGGATAGGGATGCGAGGAGCGCGACAGTGAAACGAAGACGATACATCGATGGAGAGGATAGCATTTCGTTCGCAGTATGCAGTATGTAGTACGTTGTATGTAGTATAAACAATAGAAATATGAGATCGCTTGCAATACTACGTACTATGTACGACGTACAACATGCTCATCTTCCCCCCGTCTTCATCTCATCGAGTGCACGATTGACCCTTCGACTCACTTCGTTCGCTCCGGGTCCATGATTAACATGGAACATGACCATTATTTCCCCTTGAGTTCATCGAGTGCCCTATTCACTAGGGCATCGGCACGCTTGTTCTGGTCACGAGGAACGTAGACGAACGTGATGTGGGGGAAGGATGACTTTAGTTCATTGATTTCTTCGATGAGGGGCTGAAAGCTTGCCATCTTCACGCGGTACTCACCGCTGAGTTGCTTCACGACGAGTTCGGAGTCGAGGTGGCAGATCAAGTGATTGGGGCAGAACTCCTTCGCGATCTTCAGCCCCGTGATGAGTGCAGAGTACTCTGCAATATTGTTCGTCTGCACGCCGATGCACTCACCGTATTCACGGAGGATTTCATTCTTGAGGGGGTCGAAGAGGACGCAACCCACCGCGGCTTGCCCTGGGTTCCCGCGGGAACCGCCGTCACTATAGAGGTGGAGCGTGCCTCCGACTGCGAGTGGATCTTGGACATCTTTTGTCGGCGCAGAATCGAGTGCCTTCATCAGGACGTCTGTGACGAATTGATCACGCTCACGCGCTTTGGGGAAGAGCACAGCGAGCTTGCGTTCGAGGGAGGCGGGAAGGCGAACCATAAGAGAGTGAAAAAGTGAGGAAGCTCGAAAGTTCAAAAGTGAGTATGGACTTTTCCTTTTTTACTTTCCACTTCCATACTTACGCACTTTCGCACTTCGTACAACTCTCATCGCACGCACATGACTTACTTTTCGCCACATCTAGCTTGAACCTTGCCTCCCGATAGTCGATCGTTGAGCCACCGATGTGGTCGAGAGTGTCTTTCGATGCGATGATAGCCAGGCTCGGAACGCTTGGATGACCGAATGATGCATCATCTGTATTCATGCATTCCACGAATTCCATACAGAAGCTCCCCGTTTCATCGGTCGTCACTCGCAGTTTCCATCCTTCTTTACCTTCTTGCTTCATAATGACCTCGAGAGCTCGTGCTGCAGATTCTGTAATCGTGAGCGTTTTTGGTCGTATGGTGTCTTCCTTCAGGAGATCTTCGAGGTCGATCAGAATATTACTGATGTCGTCATCGGTGAGCCCGTGTGCGAGAGCACCTTCTTCGAGCGTCTCTAGCTCACTGTACGCACACCCGATGCAGTGCAGGCCGTACGCAGCCAAAATATCCCCCGCTCGTGGGTGGAGCTCCGCAATCTCGAGGACGTTCATCCAGCGATGTACATGAGGAGACTTCGTCGCAGGTTTCACTCTAGAGTCAGAGGACTTCTTTCTCGGTGTGTGCGCAGGCTTCTTCCGTACGGCGTTCTTCGCCTTGGCAGAACGCGATGCTTGTCGTAGAGATTTCATACGATCAGTATATACTCCCTATCCTCACTTCCTTCGATCGTTCTTCATGAAATTTCTTCGCATTACTTCCCTCGTTTTCCTGCCCTTCATTGCGCTCGCACTCGGGTTTCAGATTGGCATGCAGTATGAACAGCGAGAGATGAGTCAGGAACAGGCTCGTCTGGAGCAGATGTTTACAGTGGCATCGGGAACCGGAGCATTCATCGGCGATCCGGAAAAAGAGGTCGATCTCTCACTTCTCTGGAGTGTGTGGAGACTCCTCCAGCAGAATTACATTGAACCGAAAGAGATCATGACGGAGAACATGGTGTATGGTGCGGTGACGGGACTGGTCGATGGCGTCGGGGATCCGTACACACTTTTTATGACGCCAAAAGAAACGAAGCAGTTTCATGATGGTCTCTCGGGGGATCTGGAGGGCATTGGTGCTCAGCTTGATGAGCAAAATGGCGCCATCGTCGTTGTGACTCCTGTGAAGGGTTCACCTGCGGAAAAAGCAGGATTGCTCCCACGAGACATCATCACCGAGGTAAACGGCGCGAAAATATCGGGAATGAAATTGGAAGAAATTGTTCTCCAGATTCGTGGGCCCAAAGGAACCAAGGTCACACTCACGGTCGTACGAGAAGGTGAGCTCAAACCTCTTACGATGACGATCACGCGCCAGAATATTCACATTCCGAGTGTAGAGTCGAAGGTCGAGACAACGTCGATCGGCAATGTTGGCATCCTCTCCATCAATCAATTTGGCGACGATACCGTGACACTCGCACAGAAAGAACTGATGAAGTATCCAAAAAATCTCAAGGCTCTCATTCTCGATCTCCGTGGCAATGGCGGTGGATATCTCGAAGGAGCCGTTGATCTGGTGTCGATGTTCGTGAAGGAAGGACTCGTGGTGACAGTGCATCGTCGTGATGCTACCCCTGAAGAGCACAGAGTGAACGGTGCTGTGATTCTTGATTCGGCATTGCCGATCGTTGTCCTCGTGAATGGAGGCTCTGCGAGTGCGGCGGAGATTACCGCTGGAGCTCTCAAGGATCTCGGTCGTGCGATTCTCATTGGTACACAGACCTTCGGCAAGGGCACGGTGCAGGAGGTGATCGATCTCCCCGGAGGCTCCTCACTCCGAGTGACGATCGCGAAGTGGTTGACGCCGAGTGGTCATGACCTCGGGAAGAAGGGGATCACGCCCGACGTCATCATCGATCGGACGATCGAAGAGTACAAAGCAGGCAAAGATCCGCAGATGGACA
>CAZDQZ010000027.1:12397-14096 GCA_964507835.1 uncultured Candidatus Peribacteria bacterium
TTCACCTCTTTTTCAGCACTCTCTGCGCTATCAGAAGCATGTGCGACATTCACCATCATATCGACACCGAGGTCGGCGCGGATGGTGCCTGGAGCTGCCTTGCGACTGTCGGTGACACCGAGCATGTCGCGGATGAGGGCAATAGAATTTTCTCCTTCGAGGACGAGGGCGATGACGGGAGCGGACTGCATGAATTTCTCGACCTCTGGGTAGAAAGGCTTATCGGCGATGTGAGCATAATGTTCGCGGAGAACTACGGCATCCAGATTCATCATCTTGCATCCGCAGATCGTAAGGCCTGCTTCCTCGAAGCGTGCGATGACCTTGCCACAGAACTTCTTCGTGACGGCGTCGGGCTTGAGGAGAATGAGGGTGCGTTCCATGGGAATGAATAATGAAAAATTAATAATGAATAATTATCTCAATCTTTGAACGTAAGAAAGACATGTTCATTGTTCATTATTCATTATTCATTGTCAATTTATCCGATGATCAGTTCCTCCAGCCTCTTCTCTTCCTTCTCCTTCCCGATGACCACGAGGCGGAACTGCTCCTTCTGTAGAAGCTTTTTGCCCAGGCGGTTGATTTGATCGAGAGAGACGCTATCCACAGCTTTGAAGTACTCAGGGAGATCCTTCACAGCAGGGTAGAGGAGTTGTTGCTTACCGAAGAAGTGTGCTCTCTCCTCGCTATCTTCCATCGAGAGAGTGATCTTGCCCTTCAGGAAGTCCTTCGCACGCTGGAGTTCCTTGGCATCGAAGCCGTCTTTTGCTGCCACTTCATACTCATGACGAATCGCACTGATGGCTTCGTGGAGCCGAGATTGATCGACACCGGCGCGCGTACTGAGGAGCCCGGTATCGAGGTAGTTATCCGTCGATGTCGAAATGTAGTAGCAGAGTCCGCGTGCTTCGCGGATACGGAGGAACATACGTGAGCTCATCGATCCACCGAGGATGACAGCGAGGAGCTTCTGGGCAAAGTGATCGTCCGAGAGTGCGGAGACACCTTCAACACCGAAGACGAGGTGAGCTTGCTCGGTCTGCTTCGTCGTGAGACCGATGTTTGTGCCCGCGTGTTTCTGCACGGGGCCAAAGGACTTCGCCTTCTTTCCTCCTGCTCCACTAAAATATTTGTCCGCGAGGCTCATCGATGTCTTCTCATCGATGTTCCCGGAGAAGGTGACGACGAGGTTATCGGGTGTGTAGAGCTCGTTCTTGTGCTTCTGGAAGTCTGCCTGTGTCACTGAGCGGATGAGCTCCTCGGTACCGATCGTGTCCCAGCCGAGTGGCTGATCGCCGTAGACAAGAGTTTCAAAGTCCCAGCCTGCTTGGTACATCGGCGTGTCTTGGTACATGCGGTACTCCTCGATGATCACGCCACGTTCCTTCTCGATTTCTTCCGTGGGGAACGTCGCGTTGAGCAACATGTCACTGAGCACATCGCAGGCGAGCTCTTTCTGCTCGGAGGCAACTTTTACGTAGTACCCTGCGTATTCTTTTCCTGTAAACGCATTGAAGTCACCACCGACGGAGTCGATCGCCATGCTCACCTCGGCAGCGTTCGTATACTTCTTTCCTCCTTTGAAGAACATGTGCTCGAGGAAGTGACTGATACCGCGGTTCTTCTGGACTTCGTAGCGTGATCCTGCACCAGCGAAGACGAGGACGGTGACGCTATTCGTGCCGTCAACAGGAGC
>CAZDQZ010000028.1:0-9283 GCA_964507835.1 uncultured Candidatus Peribacteria bacterium
TCACGGACGAAATCCATAGAATTGGTGGGCAAAGAAGAGATGTTGATGCTGACCACAGTCTGGGGTTTGTGAGTATTTTTGTCAAAAAAGATATTACATTTCGCTCATCTTTCAATGGATTGAAGAGGGGTTTTTCTCTTGCAGTAAACAAAATTCAAGATTATTATATTGTGTAGAACATTGTTCTACTTTTATGCTTACACGTACAGATATCGGCAGGATTCAGGAGCAACTGCACTTTTTCGGAGCGAATCCACGTGAAGCATCGATCTATATCCAATGTCTCAAGCTCGGTGCGTCCTCCGTCCAAGAAATCGCTCGCACGATGAAAATGAACCGTGTCACGGTGCATAGTTCTGTGGAACAAATGATCGAAAAGGGACTGCTCTTCGAGACGCGGAAAGGCAAACGCCGTTTGATCGTCGCAGAGGAACCGATGGGGCTCCTGCGCCTACTCGTGAAGAAGGAACAAGAGATCACACGCGTGCGCGGGAGCATGGAACATATCCTCAAGCTCCTCACATCTTTGCAGGCAACGGATCAATCGATGCCGACGGTGAAGCTCTACGAAGGCGTGGATGGATTTAAGAAAATGCTGGAGGAAACGCTCTCGGCACGCGGGGAGATCCTCGTATTCTCGTACGTACCACTCTTCTCTGAGCTCGTCGGCGTCAAACATTTAGACGACTACTTCCGCAGGCGTTCTGCACGAGGAATCCACACACGACTCCTGTTCCCTCCATGTGACTACGCAGAGAAAGTGGCACTGCATTCACGTGAATACAAAATACAAGTACGAACGCTCCCACCGCAGTACGTGTGGCAATCCGGTATTTTCTCCTGGAACGACTCCTTGGCACTGATGTCGTACACCGAGCGTCACCTCACATGCACGATCATCGAAAACCGCGAAATAGCCTACTTCTTCCGCATGGTGATGTTTGAGATGTGTTGGAAGCAGGGGCATCGACTAGAGACAAAATCGAACGGAAAAGATGTGATTATCTAACAGACTTCATCGTGAGTCTTCGTCATACATGTGCCAGGCAACTTTCGTTGTACGGTTTCATTTTTTCCCCAATCACGTATGGACACCAAACCAAGCCAAGAAGCGTGCACGCATCCGAACAAGGTGAACTGTAGTCACTGCGGTAAGCCGATGTGTGATGACTGCGGTCTCTCCTGCACATGCGACCATGTGAAAGTCAAAACAGAGACGAAGTAGCCTATTTTCTTCCCCCTCCCCCCTATGGAAACCATTATCGAACGCGATGTGCATCGTGGAAACTCCGATGGAACAGCGATGACAGGTATTGTCGCTATCATCGCCATCGTCTTCATCGTCGGTGTCGCGCTGTATCTGTTCAAAGTCTATCCATTTAATGCTCCAACACAGGAAAGTATCATCACACCCCCAACGGTGAATGTGAACCTGAATGACACGCCACCAGCATCGGATCCTTTGTAAGAATTGATGCAAGAGCACGCCGTCGGCTGTGTGAGAGCAGAGGAAGAGGCGCGTCGCCATCGATGCGCTTCTGTCCTCTACTCCCCCATCATCACCACGCGCACGAGCTTGAGGTCATCGTAGGAAGCACGACCGTCGAGTGCATCGAATGCTTTGCGCAGTGACTGCAATCCGTGACGTGCGTACACGGAACGAATCTCGTGCAGGTGCGGGAGATCAGCCACTAAGTATGCGAGCGACGGAGCAGTCCCGAGACCAACGAGTTTCTCGATGTACTTGAGCACCGTCCCCACCGTCATCCCACACTGCTCTGCGATGAAGGGGAGATCCTTCTCGTCGTGAAGGAGTGCACGCGTCTTTTCGATGCGATCATGCATCGTAAGAGCAGAACGACGTGGAGCCTGATTCTCTGCATCGTGGGACGTCGCCGTGGCCTGAAAGTACGGGCGAGGCTGATACTTCTTCGCGCGATCACTCAGAGAATCGTAGAACGATGTCACCAGAGCGTCCGCACGGATCGAGCTACTGGACCATCGCTCGATCATGAGACCGTCGCCACTGCGCACGCGACTCAAGGCCACGTACGCCTGGCCCGGCTCCCAGAGCTGATGCAGGTCGACGATCATCCGATCGAGTGTCGCCCCCTGTGCCTTGTGAATCGTCGTCGCGTACGCGAGCGACACGGGGAAGTTCCACGCACTCATCACTTCATTGCCATCACCATCGAGCGTCGAAAACTTGTACTTCTCGACCTCCAGATCATCACCATTCAGGAGTCGCACATGGAGAATATCATCGTCGATGCCATGAACATGTCCCAGGCTCCCATTGACGAACTTCCCCTCCCCCGAGACATCGTTTCTACGCATCATAATGAGCGCCGAAACTTTGAGTTTCAGAATATCGGGAATCGGGAGATTGCGTTTGGCACTGTCTTTGTACTTTTCATCACCTGCGTAGATCGTCTCGACGGTCATGTGTTTGCCAGGGAGCGCCTCCAGTCTTTGCAAATTATACTGCTCCGCTTGTGCTCTGTGAGGATAGAGGCGGGTTGCATCGAGTAGATCATCAGAGGACTCGGTGTGTGCATCGAGGAATCGACGAACACGATCATTGACGATGCCATCACGGATGAAGTTCAGAATCTCGAGAAACTCCGTGTCCTGCGTGCGCATCACCGTCGAGAGCAATGCAGGCTCGAAGTCACTCTGCTCCCACACAGGATGCACGAAGCTCCAATCCTTGGTCTGCATGCCCGGCGTCACGGGTGGTAACTGTGCGAAGTCCCCCACGACGATGACTCTGAGCCCTCCCCAGGGCTCGTCTCGTCCCCTCGCACGCCGTGCAACCATCTCAGCTGCCATCAGGGTGATGCCCGAGAGCATCGAGACTTCATCGATGATGACACACGATGCTCTCAGCAACCTCTGATGCACCTTTTTACTTCTGAGTGCCTTCGCTACTGCCATCTCTATCCCGCCCTCCATGATCCCAAGCCCAAAGAAACTATGGAACGTCCGCCCCCCGACGATAACCGCCGCCGCCCCCGTACTCGCAACAATCGGAAAGTCATCCGACCCCTTGCCCTTCAGATACTGATCGAGCAGATAACTCTTGCCAGTCCCTGCAGCACCTGTCAGGAACACATTCCCTTCACGCATCAACTTATCGAGAGCCGACGTTTGACACGACGTAAGAGGTGAAGGATGCGCAGACATAGACAGTAACGGAATGGTAACACGGCACTCGAAACAAAGAACCCCATCATGAAAAATCAAGGAAGTCGAAGAAACACTCGACACGCAGGAATCATCAATATTCGATGTCCGGCTACGATGATCAGCACTTGCTCGACTTCTTCTTTCGACGACGGAAGAGAGCGAGTGGGAAGAGGAGTCCTTCAAGCGAAATGCTTCCCGCACGCATCGTCATGAGAGAGGACGTGAAAACAGAACGACCCATTGTCTGGAACGCAGGAATAGACGAAATCGCCTGTTCTGCGCGAAACAAGAACGAGAGACGAGACAAGAGTGTTGCCTCAACAATCGTCATACAACCGATGCTCGTATCGTTGGACAGACAAGGAATGGAAGTTATGGGAGTATACGTCTCGACGATGGTTGACCGCTCGAACGGAAGAACGGCGACAGGCTGTGACTGCTTCTGACGCAAGGGAGAAATGACTGTTCGTGTCACAGGCTGATTCGTAGAGACTCCCTGCACAGCAGAATCATCCTGATGAGGCGCATCATGCAGAGTATCAGTCGACGATCGCTGAGCAGAAAGTGCTAATCGATCGGCGCCAAAATCAACAGTGAAAGAACCCGCACGGTCGCCACGACTTGCGACAGGGTTATTCACGCCCCCTCCACCTCCGCTGGCACCAATGCTGGCTTCCGGGACGTTCGCTGGGTACCCAGAACCACCATCAGGAACGATCTGATAATGCTCACCTACAAGCACTCTGCGAGACCAATCAGGAGATCCGCGCAAACGGTATCCTGCAGACGTTCCGAGGACTGCATCAGCCGTTTCTCGATACGTTTCAAGTCGATACGAACTACTCTCCGCAGCACGTACGATGCTTGCATTGATGCTTCCAAGCACAAATGTGAGAAGAATGAATGCCGGAAAACGAAATTTGATTTTGTCCATTTTTGTGTTGAAATCTTATTATTATATAACATATTTGATTATTATGCAATATTGGTATATAAATGCAAAATAGTGCTCTTTCATAAACACACGACACAAGCCTCAGCGAGGAAATGTCCCTAAGCGCTTGGCAGAGATACAGTGAACGTTGTCCCTTTATTTTCCGTGGAAACAAAATGGATCGATCCATGCAGAACAGACACGAGCTGTTGTACGAAGCTGAGTCCTAGTCCACTGCCCGGATGCATTGCACTCGTACGCGGAGAACGGAAAAACTTCTGAAATATTTGCATCTGATCCTCGCGAGCAATACCGACCCCCGTATCCTTGACCGTGACAATGACCTTCGATTTTTTCTTGTGTGCGGAAAGAGTGATCGTACCTCCAGGATGGGAGTACGCAGCCGAATTCAACAATAACTCATCAAAAATGCCATGGAGTGTCAGGGGGTCTGCGCGCACCGACAGCGGACGACTGCCCGGAGCAAAGACGACTCGATGCTTCCGTTCGGAAACTACACCTTCGACAGCATGAATTGCTGTGACAATCGCATCGCGTACATCGCACTTCTTGAGGGCAACATCGACTGCGCCATCTTCCAGCTTCGATGCGATGAGGAATCGATTCAATCCGAGAAACACATCATCGAGCGATGATTCCATGCGACAGAGTGCCTCTGTTTGCCCCAACGTGAGCTTGCCAAATTCCCCTAACCGCAAGAAGGAATTGAATTTCGAAATTGTCGTGAGAGGAGTGCGAATTTGATAAACGATTGCCAAGAGAGAACGGCGGACAGCTTCCGTATGACGAGCTTGCCGACGATGACGAATCTCTTCGACAATCAACAGCAAGAACAGACTCCCCAGCACAATGATATTGAGCAGAAACATCGTGGGATCCATCGTACTACGCACCTCCGGCAAATCCTACTGCGACTTATCGAAGATACTGACTGATCTCATTCCACAGAGAACCTGCGAGAACGTCGCTCTTCACAAGATGTGCCTTCATATTGAGCTTTTTCCAGATGTCTTTTGAAAACTCTTTACCAAGATTCGACAGCACAATCACCGGTGGCACTTTCGCCAGATGCTTGATGGCTTGTTGCATCAGATCGATACCATTCATGTCTGGGAGCAGGATATCGAGCAGAATAACAGAGAATTTCTTCCGAGAGAGAAGATCGAGTGCAGTGGTGCCATCTGGAGCGATGACAGCGGTGACTCCATGCTCCTTGAGCTCTGAAGCATACAGTTCAGCCAAGAATGACTCGTCTTCGATAATGAGAACGCTAGGCGACATGTGAATGGAAAGGAAGAGTGACCGTAAAGAGTGTACCTTCATTCTCTCGGGATTCGAAACTCACCTCTCCCCCAAGGAAGCTCACGGCGAGACGAACGAAATACAGGCCAAGGCCAGTACCGTTCTGATACGATCCACGAGTGTTGGAGCCTCGGAAGAATTTTTCGAATATTTTCCCCTTCTCTGAGTCTGGAATACCTATGCCTGTATCACGAATGGTGAGAACGAGATTGTTCTGCTTACGATCTGCCTTCAGGGAAACTGAACCACCCTTCTTCGAATACTTGATCGCGTTACCAAACAGATTCGCCATGATCTCACGAAGCATCGTTGCATCCGTCTCGAGCGACAGTGCCTCATCGATCTCAAGGGTGCACTGTAACGCTTTCTGCTGAACGTACGCATGTGGCTCACGCATCACTGCACGAAGAAGTTCGGCCACGGGAACGATGGAGCGATTGGTGCTCTGAATACCCGATTCCAAGCGAGAGATGTTGAGCATGGTATGCATGGTTTCCGCCATCTGCTGTCCGTATTCAGATGCCTGCACAAGAATATGACGACACTCATCATGAGCCATGACGGCCTGAATTTTTTGCAAACGCTCCAGCGCCAATCGCATTGCAGTCAAAGGGGTCCTCAATTGATGAGACGCAAGCGAGACGAACTCTGATTTTGTAATATCCATACGCTTGCGAGCCGTAATATCATGAAGCACGGCAACGAAGTAGAGAGCTGTAGACGTGGATTCCCCAAAAACAGGATAAATGCTGAGCTCTGCATTATAGACCTTGCCATCCTTACGACGATTCACAATATCATCAGAATAGAACGGCTTTCTCTCATCAATCGCACGATGCATAGCTTGCATGATGTCCGGATCCGTCCAGGAGGTATGCAGAATACGAGGAGTCTTGCCAAGAACCTCGTCGAGAGAATAACCATTGAGCTTGAGCCATACGGCATTCGCGTACACTATTTTCATGGATACATCCGTAATCAAGATGGCATCTGTCGATGATTCGACAGCAAGCTGGAATTTCCGTGCATTGCCTGACTCCTTCGCAAGAGACGTGGCACTCGACTGAATATCTGCTTCAAGCTTCTTCCGTTCTGTAATATCTTCAGAAATACCGAGGAGGTAGAGAGGTTCGCCCGATGTGTCCAGAATAGGCACTTTGATCGTATGGAGGTACCGCAGACCTTTGTTCTTATTACTATCGAATGGCTCGCACGGGATATCGACGAGACGCTTACCATCGAGCACGTGACGATCTTTCGCAGTAAAGAAATCTGCTTGATCCTTCGGGAAGAAGTCAGAGTCATTCTTTCCGATGACATCAGAGAGTGATGCGCCGATGAGATCGAGGCCTGCTTTATTGAAACGAACGAAGCGCAGATCCTTCGCAGACTTCACAAAAATCATGTGTGGAATATTCTCAATGACAGAATCAAGGAAATGGTTCACGCGCACCAGTTCTTTCGCGGTGTACGCATTCCTCCGAAGAGAGAAAAAAAGGAGTGCCGAAATACCAATGCACAGTAACGCAAGGAGTAACTCGTAATTTTCATACGCTGTCAGCGGATGTCGCTCAAAGAAGAGGTCGATGACGACATGGACAGCAAGACCAATGAATGCCCCAAGACTGAGGAAAACTATCGCCTTCAGTACGCGGAAGTTCTTCATGGAAGTACAATGGACTATTCTACCAGATTTTGGCTTGTTTTCATAGAGATTGTAGAACAACCCACAGAAGAGAACAGCACACTATGTCATTTCACATAGAAGCTGTGTCATAATTCATTCCAGAATTCGTCTTCATCACGAAGCTGTTTTATTTACTTCATTCCCATCTTCCTTATGCGTTCCTTTCAGAACGTCACTGCGATCGCCCTGAGTGCATCGCTCCTCCTTCCATCCTTTGCCTTCGCGCAAGGCACCACCGATAGTTCCTCCGTATCATCATCCGTCAGTGTATCGACAAGCTCGGTCGCTTCGTCTTCTGTGAGTTCTTCGTCATCGAGCGTCAGCAGTGCATCGTCTGTTACCAGCTCTGCTACAAGTTCTTCCTCAAGCAAGAAGCCAAAGATGTCCTGCGACGATAAGACGGTCGTCCTCGAACAGAAGAAAGAACAGAAGAGACTCGAAGCAGACAAGAAGCGAGAAGAGAAGCGTGCAGAAGCAGATGCGAAGACCGAAAAGAACCGTGCGGACAAAACTCCATCCGAAGCAATGACCGCATTCCTCGCGACGCTCGATTCCGCTCGCTCAGCACGTCGCACTGCCATCGATACAGCTGTTGCTACTCGTCGCTCTGCCGTCGATACCGCACTCTCTGTATGGAAAGATCGCTGTAGCCTGAGCAAAGACGATCGCAAAGCCGCCAATGAGGCATTCAAAGATGCCGTCAAAACTGCGATGAAGGCATTCCAAACTGCAGTCGAGAAGGCAAACACGGACTTCAAGGCTACGGTGAAGACAGCCAAGGACACTCTCAAGTCTGCAAATGAAGCAACGAAGCAAGGAAAGAAAGAAGCGAAGATGTCATCGGTCAGTAGTCGCAAGTCTGAGAAGAGAGAGCACATCGAAGAGAAAAAGGATCGCATGGATGATCGCATCATGAAGATCCGAGGATCGTCCTCATCAGCAAGCTCTTCATCGAACTCTGCTCAGTAATCAAAGAGAATAATGGAAAAGAGGGCTCCGCAAAGGGGCTCTTTTTTTCGTCCTCACCACCAGGGCCTCCTCTCCACTGCGGTGGAGAGGAGGGGCTCGAATTTTTCTCCTACAGATCTCCCCTTCTTCGCATCAGTGGAGAAAGGGCTGGGGGATGAGGAAAAGATGCAATATACTTGAAAAGTATGCCCTACTTCTTCTACCTTGCGCGCTGTTCTGACGACTCGCTCTACGCAGGCATCTGCAAGGATCTGAAAGAGCGCGAAAAGAAACATAATGATGGATCGGGCGCGAAGTACACGCGCTCACGATTACCAATCCGATTCGTCCACACGGAAACATATGCGACGAAATCCGACGCAATGAAACGGGAGGCGGAGGTGAAGACGTGGAAGAAAGAGGAGAAGGAAGGATTGATAGAAAAGTAGGGTGCATGAAATACCTTTCTGCCTTTCATTCCCTCATTCTGATCCTTCGGATCAGTCGCAGGTCGAAGACCTGCGCTACTTGTGACTTATGACTTCTGACTTTTTTATTCAACCCACAGTAGCAAACTCTTCAGATAATCCACCTCTGGATGGTACAAGTTCACAGGGTGATCGTACGCCTGATGATGGCGCTGAAGAATACGCACGTTCCTATTCGCCTGCCGTGCCGCATGGAAGACAATCGTCTGAAAGAGCACAGGATCGACCTGGAAGCTACACGAGCATGTGAGGAGGAGCCCTCCTGGAGGAAGCATCTGGAGAGCCATGCGGTTCATGTCGGTATAGGCACCCTTGGCTTGATCGAGATCTGTCGAACGCTTCGCGAATGCAGGTGGATCCAGAATAATAAAATCATACGGACGAGCGGGGGGCTTGCGCCGTAAAAAATCGAAGACATCCTCGCTGTAGCCATGGAAGCGATCTGCCTCGATGCCATTGATCTGCATGTGCTGTTTCGCCTTTTCGATCGCCTGCGCATCGTAATCCACACCGTCCGCTGAGTGCGCACCGCCTGCAAGTGCATTCAAAGAAAATCCTCCGACGTAGCAACAGCAATCGAGAACTGTACGTCCGGGAGCCATGTGCCGTACGAGAGCTCGCATGTCGCGTTGATCGAGAAAGAGACCCGTCTTCTGACTACCTTCTAATGAAATCAAATATTTGAGTCCCCTCTCACGGATTTCGATGTCTCCT
>CAZDQZ010000028.1:9383-13887 GCA_964507835.1 uncultured Candidatus Peribacteria bacterium
GTACGACGAAGCTCGATCGATCGACGAACCGTACGCCGAAGCGACTCGAGTGGATCACCCTTCTCGAAGCTAATGGCACGCGCGGCGATGTACGCCTTGCGATTGATCGTGGCGTAGCAGATGAAGTCCCCGTCACTGGACTGGATTTCCGCGATGCCACCGTTCTCCATCTCCGGAATTGCGCCAAACGCAGTCCGAAACACCGAGTGGTGACGGTTCTTGAGGTGCGTCTCTCTGCCGGGCTTGAGCTTGAGGATGGGGTACGTGATAGACATTGGCGCTAGGGTAGCACGAACGATCCTCTGAGTGGCACACGAAATACTTCTTAAGAAGTGTGTGCATCAGATGCCAACTGTGAACGAGAATTAATATACTCGGCAAAAGATGCTGCACCCAGTATCAATCCTGCGCTCAGTAACAACTGAATCGTCAATGAAACAGAATGGAAAATCAGTGCCTCAAATGCAAAAGTAACCACGACAGAAAGATTAAAGAGTAGATACGCTATATATCCATCGACACGCTTGAATGCTTCATAATTCAGAAGTAAGCCAATGCCAATCAAGAGGCCAATTCCCGCTCCCCGAATCCATAAATCGAATGAAAACAATGGAAGCGGAGCAAAGCCAATAACGTCACTCACGAATAATATAGGAGCAGAGATAATTAAGAAGTAAAAGAATAAATGGATATTGAGGAGCACGCCATCAGTACGCGGAAGACGACGAATGTATTGAATGAGGCCAACCGTCAACATCACATCAAAAAATGTTGATATTACGGCAAACAAATCACCTAAAGCTAGATTGCCATTACTCACCTCATGGGCAGAATGAGCGTAGATCAACAATGCGCTCCCAAGACCAGATAAGACGGCCAAGAGAAAGACCCACAACATCGTTTGGGACTTTCGAAGATACGGAATATCTCTGCGCCAAAAGAGCACTGCAATGAATAGACCAATGACGGGAGTGAAATTATTGAAGAGCAGCAGATTGGTTCCACTGGTATACAGCAAGGTTACGTTTTCGAAATAGGCATACGCTGTTTGACCAACGACCAGGAAAGCGAACGCCCAATTGTATGGAAGCCGAAACGACGGAAAACGCCGAGACATCAACAGCGAACGAACAATGTGTAAAACCGTAAAAGGAACGAAGACGCCGAGACCCATGAGGAAGAGTCGGAGAAGGGGTGGCAGTGTCGCAACCGGTGTATATCGAATGTAAATAGGAATGAATCCCCACACCACAACCGCACATAAGCGGATGGCATACCCAATAACTTTCTCTCGTGTGATGTAACGAACGCTCTTGGCTTGCTGTGGCTCTACATCACCATTGACGGCGGTCGGAGAGAACAGCATATCCGCCTGGAAGAAGCGGTAGCCCATGTACAGAAGTGAAATCGTGAAGACGGCAATGAGGGGGAGGAGGCTACCGTGCTCGATACCGACCATGAAGATGCGCACGATGAGGAGAACGAGGCCGATCACGTTGAGTAGAAGCCCCATCCCGAGGAACCATCTCTCTGTTCTCATGCGGACAATGTAGTGACGCAGGAGATGGAGCAGAAGGTAGTTCACGACGAGAATCGGCAACAGAGGTACGGCCTGGAGTAGAACGGACGGGAGTACCGTCTGACGATCGACGAACGCCTGAAACGACGGAATGAATGCGATGTCGAGAGCGACGACGAGGAGTGCCACGAAGGATGACAGCACCAAGAAAAATTTCTGCGGACGGGAGATCATCGTCTCGACGGTCGATGTCCACTCCTGACGTTCGAGGAGGTCGACGAAATCTGCGAACTGCAAACGATCATCCGCAGAACCGACGAGGACGATATCGACGATGCCTTTCTGCGCACGAGAGCGAATGACGGACTTCGCCACAACGACATCCGTGGTACGGATGACACCGTGGAGGAGGGAAAGGACATCTTGGCCTGCATGCTCGGTGGCGACAATGTGGAGACGGAATGAATACCGACCGCGCTGGCGACCCGAGAAGAAGCGAGATTCCTGATCGGGAAAGAGGAAGAATACGACATCACGCGCGCGGATCACCCCCTCACCGATCATGGAGAGAACGTCGCTGAATGTCTCACGACGAAAATGTTTCGCACACTGTTGACACTGATGTTTCGAGAGCTCAGACAAGTGCCCCCGAGAATAATGATCGAGCTCCTTCTGGAGCAGGCTCGCTCCGAGTGTCTGCTTATCGATTTTACTCGTCATCTTGAGGACATCGACGATGTGCATGCGTGCGTGCTGTGTGGAGATCATCTGCAACCACTCGAAGCCGACTTGCTCCTTGGAATCGAATGTCAGATGCACGTCTTGGTCTTCCTTGAGAATCGTCGCAAGTGCCTGCTGGACGCCTCCGATCGTCGCACTCCGTACGAACCCTGCCCGATCGTCGTACGCCGCGTAGCCTGCATCGAGGATCGTCGAGCCCTTCGGGATGGACATACGACGTTTGTCGACGATGACGGAGATCGTTTCGCTGAGGACGTCCGTCTGCAGAGCTTCCCAGAACGCACTACTGCTCTCCCGTGTCTTGAGATCGAGAGACTCCGTGCGCTTGAGCCAGGTGAAGGTCGGTGGCACGCGTTGACCCGAGAACAGCCAGAGTGTGATGCCACGCATTGCCTGATCATGCATCTCGGGCGTGCGGATCCTCACTTCCACGGCGCGACCATCGGTGAGCGTCACGATCGTATGCAGGCTCTGGTACCCGGCGTCACTCGGCGCTGCGATGTAATCACGGAACTGTCCGCTCACCGGTCGGTAGAGCGTGTGGAGGAGTCGGAGCATCCTGTAGCACTCATCTTCCGTCGCAACGGAGATGCTGACGATGAATGCATCGAGGGGGACAGAGACGCCACCCCTCGCCTTGCGTCGCTCGTAGAATGTCAGGAGATTGCGTGGTTCGATGCGTACCGAGAGCACCGTCGTCGATGCCTGTGTGTGTAAGAAATCCCTCTCGATGACACCCCGGAGGTGAGAAGCGTCCTCGTAGCTTCGATCGCGCTCGGCGAGAGCACCGATCCCATCGTCGTACGCAGCCGGCACACAGTGTTCAGCAAAAACGTGTCGAACATCACGCATGCCCAGGTGCAGTGCGATCTTGTGGTAGATGCTCAAAGTCTCCAGCGCGAAGCGACGTTGACGATCCGCCGTCGGTAGCGCATCGATGGTGAGGACGTTGTGGAGCCGATCCGCAAGCTTGATGAGGATGCTCCGCATGTCGTAGCGCATGACATCGAAGAGCTTGCGAAGTGTCTCGATTTTTCTATCGAGGGGGAGATCGGGGCTCAAGTCCGCTTGCGTGAACTTCGTGACGCTCTCGACGAGGAGAGCGACACGCCTGCCGAATTTCTCTGCGATTTCGTCCTTACGAATCTTCGTATCCTCGATGACGTCATGCAGGAGGGCAGAGATCACCGTATCGCGATCTGCCTTCCACCCCGCCAGCGTCTCTGCTACGGCAATGACGTGTAGTACGTATGGAGAACCATCCTCACGCGTTTGGTGTGCATGTGCGGACACTGCGAAATCAAACGCCTCACGCACATCGCTGATCTCCCCTTCTGACAGATGAGAGAGTTTGACGAGAAGCGTGTGAAAATCCAGTTGTTGCATGTGTTACCTCTGAGTATACCCTTCTCTATCGTCGACGTCAGGCACATAAAAAAAGAGCCCCAAAGGGCTCTCTTGGGACTGCTAGCAAGAGCAGCCACCGGAACAACCGCCACCGATCATAAAATGTGGGGGAAAGAATAGAACGAGGTTAGTATAGTTGAGGAGTGAACTAAATGTCAAGAGATGATGGATAGGTGAAGGAGGTGTGGTAGGGGTGGTAGGGGTGGTAGGGGTGGTACGTATTACGTACTGCATTCTTTCCCTAAATACCTTTCCTACCAAACCTACCGCTCCTACCCAACTTACCCAACCTACCTCACCCACCCCCCCCCCATTTCCCCGACTTTTCATTTGCATCCGATACCCTTCTCCCCTACCCTCTTTCCAGACTTGTGGTAGAGAAACACTGCTACGATCTATTTTTACCTCTTTACCACCCATACATATGGCTACTGGTATCATCAAGAAACTCACTGATAAGGGTTTCGGTTTTATTAAGATCCAAGACGGCGAAGACGTCTTCTTCCACTCATCTGGATGCACGGTTCCTTTCGACTCTCTCAAGGAGGGCGACACCGTCAGCTTCGAGATGGGCTCCGGACCAAAGGGTCCTAAGGCTGAGAACGTGACACCTGTCACTGCTGCATAAGCTCTCGACTCATAAACAGAAGAACCCGCAGAGTGCGGGTTTTTTTGTATGTAAATATTGCTAAATCAATGCTTGCCAAAAAAACAAGGGCAAACTCATCCTGATGTACAAAGTCGGGGTATACACATCCTGCTGACTATTTTCAGAACAGGGTTCTGTCGCATTGAAAAATTTCGTCGCGATTCTCCGCCGTCCAAAGCCAGAGGAAA
>CAZDQZ010000029.1:0-12812 GCA_964507835.1 uncultured Candidatus Peribacteria bacterium
CAAACTCTCGGAGCATGCACTATTCTTACGTGCCCCGAGAGTTCGTCAACTATTCGATGATTAGAGGCTGTCTTTCTTGATCGTGACGCCGAAAAGTTCTGATCGGTGTGCGAGAGGAGAGGCGGCGATCTTCCGACAAATCCACTTGCTCACCACCATGCCCGTGAAGAGCGAGATCATGATACCGATGCTGAGGGTCACGGCGAAGCCACGGATGATGCTCGTGCCGATCATGAAGAGGATGGCGCACGTGATGAGTGTCGAGACGTTGCCATCGCGGACGCTCGCCCACGCTTTATGGAAGCCTGTATCGACCGCAGTGCGTAGAGACTTGCCACGGCGGAGCTCTTCTTTCACGCGTTCGAAGGCAAGGACGTTCGCGTCGACTGCCATACCCATACTGAGGATGATACCGGCGATACCGGCGAGCGTGAGGACGACGTGCTGATTCGTGATGAGGAGGAGAGGGAGCTTGGTGGCGGCGACGAGGAGCACGATGTACAGGAGGAGTGCAATATCGGCGACTACTCCGAAGACGCGGTAGATGAGGATCATGAAGACGCAGAGGATGAGCAGGCCGATGATGGCTGCGTTGATCGATTGCTGGAGAGCAACAGCGCCGAGTGTCGGTTCTACGGTGCTTTGGCCCGAGAGGTAGATCGGTGCAGGGATCGCACCAGTGTTGAGATCCTGCGAGACTTTCTGCGCTTCCTCGAAGTTTGCGTAGCCCGTGATTTGTGCAGAACCAGAGCTGATCGGTTCATTGACGTTCGGAGCCTGGACGAGCTCTCCACCGACGAAGATGGCGATGCGCTTGTTCACATTGCGCTTCGTAAGCTCGAAGAAAAGTTTGCCTCCATCTTCATCGAACTGGATCTGAACGATGGGTCTGCCGTAGTTATCAGTACCGACGGCGGCGGAACGGAAGTGTTCGCCGTTGAGCTCGGTATCCCTCCAGCCGGTTGGTTCGAGGGAGAAGAAGATGCTACGGACAGTGATCTGCTCATCTTTCGTCGTGAGCTTTCCTTCCTGTGCTGTCTTCAGGAGTGCGTCGGCACTCGCTTGGTCACCCTTGAACGTGAGGAGCTCGTAGCTGACTTTCGCAGGAGAGAACGAGGCAACAGCATCGGCGCGGATGATGTGGAAGCCGTACGGCGTTTCCACGATATCACTCGTGCTTCCCTGTTTCAGTGCGAAGGCTACCGTATCGAATGCTTCTGGCATGATGCCACGACTCAGTGTGCCGATACTGCCGGCTGTTTTACGCGACTCACCATCGGATTCCTTGCCTGCGATGGTTTCGAAGCGTTCACCTTTCTTCAAGCGTGCCATGATCGATGCAATCAGTGTTTTTGCTTCTTCTTTCGTGCGAGTCACCGACGGATCGGCGCGGAGTGCGCCCTTGTACTGGATGAGGATGTGGCTCGCTTTCATTTCTTCCTTCCCTTCCGTGCGACCGGTGAGGTAGATGATGGCGGCACTGCCGTCTCCGAGGACGATTGCCTTCTCTGTGCCGATATCCATGCTCGTGACTGGAGCCTGGAGGGCGGTCGGGAGCGTGCTGATCTCTTTACTGGAGCCACTCGTACGTACAGCACCCGGTGTGCGCTCCTTCAACGTATCGAGGATTTCGATACTATCCGTGATCGGGCGCTCCACCGTTTCTTTTGGCTTCAGAATTTTCGTGAGGTAGATGCCCTTCACTTCTCGGATTTCCTGCTTGCCTCCTCCTGCGTCGACGGGAGTGAAGATGGATGTCTCTGAGCGGAGCACAGGGTCTGCTGGCGTGCGATTTGCGAGTGCCTCGAGACCTTTCGGGAGGTTTGAGACGAAGAGTTGTCGGTTATCCATGAAAGAGACACCGAGCTGATTGCTGAGGTCCTGGCCGAAGACTTGGAGCTTACCGCTGTCAGCGGACACGGCACGATAGACTTCATCGGCTTTGGCACGCACTTTCTTGACATACTCCGTCGTATCGCCGGTGTACTCTTCCTTGAATTCCAAGCGGATGGTTTTACCGACGGTTTCGATACAGCGGTTGACGTCGATGATACCGGGGCACTCCACGAGGAGGTGTTTCTCCGTGCCGAAGTACGACGGCGTGATCGTGGCTTCACTCACACCGAGGGAGTTGATGCGTCGCTCGAGAACCGTGCGGATGGCTTCGACGAGGTTTTGGTGCTGGAGTTCGATGCTCGCAAGCTCGTTTTGCTTCGTGATGATATCTTGGCTTTTCGCACCTTGCTTCTTCAGTTCGGCGATTTTCTGCTCAACACTAGCCTTCCTTGCATTGATTTCGTCTTCCGAGATGCGGAAGTCGAGCTGTGTGCCACCGGCGAGATCGAGACCGAGACGGACGCCTGGATTGAAGATGGCACTGTTCAGCACCGGTAGGCGTGTTTTCCAAGAATCAGGAATCGATACGATGAGACAGAAGAGCGCGATGATGATGGTAATGACGGGCCAAAATGAGCGACGTTCGTGAGCCATACAGAAAAGGAAAAAGAATTACCGAGTAGCTGGTGCGCTACTCGAGGGGGTAGAAGGTACAGGAGTTCCTGGTGCAGTGGGAGTGTAGGTGACGAAGAGACCAGCATTCACGTCATCAGCGAAGATTTCTGCGATTTTAGCCGATGGAATACCACCGATGAGGAGGTGATTCGTCGTCTTCGCATCACTGATTCTGAGCTTCGAGACGAGGAGGTCACGTACGAAGATGCCGATGTACTTCCCTTTGTTCTTCGTGAAGACATCGCCGATCAACTGCGCACCCGCATCGTTGAACTCCAGATCAACAGAGACCTCTCCACTCTGACGATTGCCGATGGCTTGCGCCCAGACCAAGTACTCGCCTGTGATGGGCGTTGGCTCCCAATTGGCTTTTGTATCGGCAGTATCGGCTGTGGGTGCCTGTTTCTCGATACGGAGATCGAAGGTAAATTTTTCAGAGAGGATGTGTTCGATGACTGCTTTTGCTTCGTTCGTATTCGCTACTTCTATTTTCATGAGTCCTGTGTGCAGACCCGTGGGGTACACGGTTGCACGTGCGTCTTTGATGTCTTCTCCTGCCATACGACGGTTCATCATGCGTTCTGCGGCCTGGAGGAGTGTGATGGCTTTAGGTCCATCGGTCGTCTTGGCATCGAGGTTGTAGGTAATCGTCGTCTTTTGGCTACAAGCGCTGAGAATGATCACTGACACTATGCCGATGATGAAAGGGCGAAAATGCATGCCGGGTGAGTGTACTCGCGTTGGGGGCCGTAGAAAAGACAGAAAAGGCAGGATTCGTATGTCGAATTTCGTATGTCGTATGTCGTGAGGAAATGCGACATACGACATTCCATATACGATATACGTGATCATGTTTTTCTTTTCAGAATCGTTCCCGCACGGAGCATCTTGTCGCTCAAATCGACGCCGTCCAGCGCGCAGTGTTCATCGATGATGCATCGCTCTAGTACGCAGTCTTTGATCGTTGACTCCCCGAAGACGATGCAGTCGGTGAGGGTGCTCTTCTCGATGACAGTCTTTGGCCCCAGATCATTGCTCCCGATGAGGACGGATTCTTTGTCCACAACAGTACGGGGATGTGTGAGCGCGTTCTGCCCTACGATTTCTCGATGGAGGGCGAGGTATGTCTCGAAGGAACCGATGTCCTTCCAAAGTCCGGTGAAGATGAAGCAGTCGATAGCAATGTTCTGACGTAAAAATTCCTCGAAGATGCCTCCGATGTTATCAGGATGCTTCAGAGCGTAGTTGATGAGGACAGGCAGTGTTGCCTTCGGGAGGACGTAGAATCCCGTTGAGACAATCGTGGACTTGGGGTGCTGTGGCTTCTCCTCGAACGACGTCACGTGCCTGACCTTTCCTTCACCATCGGTGATCACCGTGCCAAATCTTCGTGCGATGTCCTTGTCGCCGACGTCGTGACCTGCGATGAGTGGCTTTCCATCGAACAGTGCGATGAATTCTGCCATGTCCCAGTCGGCATAGTTATCGCCTGCAAGGAGCAGGATGTCATCATCGATATTGACGTCACGGATCCAGCGAGAGATCGCTCCGAGTGCGCCGAGCTTCTGGTCATCGTGCCCTGCGTCTTCGATGGAGACAGAGACTTTCTTCGTGAGTGTCTTTTGCCATGCTTTGAAGTCGTTTGCGAATGCACCATTGGTGCTCACCGTGATGGGGATTCCGTCAGGGATGGCATCGACGATGTAGCTGATGAGTGGCTTACCCGCGAGTGGCAGGAGAGGCTTGGCGCGCTTCTCGGTGAGGGGCCAGAGGCGGGTAGCGAAGCCGCCGGCGAGGATGAAGGCGTGCATGGTTGAGTGCGAAAGTACGGAAAGTTCGGAAGTGCGATAAGTCACAGCGCGGGTCTTCTGACCCGCAGAAGGAGTAGAAATTTATTCTCGTACCATTGCCATGGGTTGACCTTCGATCGTGACGAATTCTTCGTTGCCACCCATGACACCGAGGACGGAGGGGAGGAGCATGTAGGTCATGCCGTGGTTGCGACAGGCGCTGATCAAGTTGATACTGTGCTCCAGATTACTGCATTGGACGAGGTACTTGGGCTTGAGGGATTTGATCGTCTCTTCCAGCTTGTTGAGCTTCCCGAGAACAGGTACACCTGCGAGATTCGTCTCTTTGCCTCCCTGAGGATCGAGGATGCCAACGGGCTTCAGTGGTGACTGCTTGTCAGTGAGCAGTGTGATGAATCTCTCCGTTTCTCTATTGGAACCGATAATGAGGACGGGGTACGCGGGAGGGGATTTACGAAGGATGCGCCGTTGCCACTGATCGAATGCGAGGTGCCAGATGAGGGTGAGGACGAAGCTGAGTCCGCCGGCGTACACGAGGAGCAGACGACTGAAGAATCGGTCGTGGAGGAAGTAGTACGCGAGCGTGAAGAGGGCCGATCCCATGACACAGCTGAAGAGGATGTAGAGGAGATTACGCTTGTCGCTCTGGACTCTGAAGAGCTTGAAAATGCCGAGTTCTGCCATGACGAGAAGCCACATCGGTGTGACGACAGTGACGGTCTGCAGGTACAGATTGAGAGGGAAGTCTGACGAGACGATGAGGCCAACACGCAGGAAGTATGCAACTGCGTACGCTCCGAGGAAGAGGACCGCATCGGTGACGAGCCAGATGATCAGGAGGAGGAGACGGCGCATGGGGAGAGGATAGCATAGCTTTGTATCGAGTTTCAGGTTCTTACATTTTTCTTTGATACGAGTGTTTAATCTTTGGATTGCATTCGATTCTTACTTTCTTTGTCTACCCGACAAAGAAAGTAACAAAGAAAGCGCACCGACGCCTCGAGCCACCCCACAGACCCCCCACGGCGTCGGAACCGCCCTTTGGATGCTTTTTCAAAATTCCTTGAACTATTGCATTCGCTTTTTTGTCGCCTTGCGAATCTCCGTTGCGGTTCTTCGCGAAACGATCGCGATGCAACATGCACTGTTTGACGAGCCCGCGGGGGCGGGCGAGGAGTTGGCATGTTGCCGATCGTGAACGAAAAGAACCGCAGGAGATGAGCACAAGCGACGATTTTTGCACACTTTTTCTAAAAAAGTGTGAAAGAAAAAATCACGTTGATATTACTTTTTGCTCGGTCTTCTGGTGTCGGTGTATCTTCATAAAACGTTGGTTACTTCTTTGTCGCGACAAAGAAGCCCTCATCCCCCAACCCCTTCTCCTCCTCAGAGGAGAAGGGGGGCTCTGTGATGCTAAAAACTAAGGCCCCCTCCACTCCACCGCGGTGGAGTGGAGGCCGGGAGGTGAGGGCAATATGCGCGACGAAATTTTTCAAGGTGACAACGCTGCTGTTCTTAAACCTTTAAAAATAAAAAATGCGCGAAGCGTTGGGTGCCGAAGGCGGGCCCCGACGCTGGAGCGCCTCCTCTTAGGGAAGGGTGAGCTCACGAGAGGGACACCGTAGGTGGCCCTTTCGTTATCGTTTTGCATGCCACTCATACGGTAAACGAGTCACGTCCCATGGGACAGTGTTCCGTCGGACGAAACGACCATCGCCGACGGGGGCGGAATCGGCGAACACGATGTCCCGCATGAATGCGTACTTCTGTGCGAGGATCGTATTCGTTTTCGCGAGGCGCGCGAATTCTTTTTCTTGGAGAGCGTAGAAAGCGAAGGCTTCCGCGAAGTCCTCGAAGCAGTCCGAGGTGGCGTAGCCCGATGCGAAGTCCTTCTCTTTGGATCCAACCTTGCGCGTCTTCGCATCTGTCCAGCTGATGCGGTAGAAACGGAGACTTACGTCATTAGCGTAGATCGGCGTCGTTCCATCGAAGAACTCCGTCATGCCACTATCCATCGTTCCTCTGAGTCCCCCTAAATCAGCGACGTGCCCACATTCGTGCGTGATGAGTGCCATGAATTCTTTGTCAGGGACAAGTCCCGTGACGAAGATCGTCGATTCACCACCGAGTCCGCGGTTCGTATTCGTGGGATCGTAGGAGACGTAGAAGTTCTGGAGGCTCTCTCTGCAGTAGCGCGGGAGCGCGCGCAGAACGGTGTCAGCGAGCTTCTGATGATTTGCGCGGATGTCCGGCTGTCTGACGACCGTGAGGAGCTCTGCTGCGCGGTGCTTCGGACGGATCACCGCCTTTGCTGCTGCATGGAATGTCGGTTCAGCACTTGATCCCTGAGTCATCAATGGTACGATAGGGCTATCGGTACTGATCGCACACAGGAGAGCAAAGCAGAAGAAAAGGGTGATTTTTCCTTTTCCCTGAGCCAATAGTAACGCTTTCAGGTTGTGCATAGGATTCATGAGAGTCATGAAAGTAGCAATTTATACTATATTTATAGTTTTATGTCAAGCATTCCCATCGATACGACCGCTCCCGTTCCTGGGGTCCATCCAGGGCAGGTGCATACGGTACTCATTGAGAAGTTCGCTCATGGTGGGGCAGGATTTGCAACACTGCAGGGCATACCTGTCTTCGTGACGGGAGCGATCCCAGGACAGAAGGTGTCGATCACGATCACGAAGAAAAAAGATACGTTCCTCGAAGCAAAGCTCGACAAGGTTATCATGCGATCGAAGGATGAAATTCAGCCGAGGTGTGCGCACTTCGGTACGTGTGGTGGATGCGTGTGGCAGAATGTCGCATACAACAAGCAGATACAGTACAAGGAGGACATCGTGAAGGAAACGATCGAGCATCTCACGCCTGCCGACCCCGCAGTTCGGAAGACTCTCCCTGGTCGCGTGCTCAAGATCATCCCCAGTCCGCAGGTCTTCAATTACAGAAATAAGCTCGAGCTTACGTTCGGTTACGGAAACATGCGCACAGAACATCGTCCGCCGAAAGTTCCTGGTGGTAAGCCTGAGCGGGTCCACTTCGACGAGGATCCCAGCATCGGTTTTCATCAGGCAGGGGAGTGGGCGACGATTCTGCCTATCACCGAGTGTCACCTCTATGATGAGCAACTCCCGACACTGATCGCGGACGTGAAGAGATTTATGCAAGAGACGAAGTTGCCTGTCTACAACCCCAAGACGCACAAGGGCATGCTCAGGAATCTCATCCTTCGTCGCGGTATTCATACCAACGAGCAGATGATCTGCTTCATCGTGCAGGCAAGGAAGAAGGAGCTCGAGCCACTCTTTCAGAAGTTCATGAAGTTCGCGGGCAGGCCGAACCTCAAGTCACTCCTCATCGTGGAGCACTTCGGACTCAATGATAAGCCAGAGGAGCCAAAGATTCATTCTCTCCTCGGCGAGACGACGATCACCGAGCGTCTCTTCGATCTCTCTTTCCAAATTTCTCCATTCTCGTTCTTCCAGACGAATACCCTCGCTACCGAGAAGCTCTACTCTGCCATCGGTTCTGCTGCCGATCTCTCAGGCAGAGACACGGTGCTCGATTGCTACTGCGGGATGGGAACGATCGGTCAGTACTTGGCTCGCTACTGCGAGAAAGTCGTCGGTGTCGAGTCGCATCCCTCTGCCATCGACGATGCGCTGAAGAGTGCGGGGAGGAATCGCATCGGTAACATCAGCTTCTATAAAGGCAAGGCAGAGCAAGTAATGCTCCAGCAGTTGAAGCCGGGTGGGAAGTACAAGTTCAACGTCATCGTCGTCGATCCTCCACGGATGGGCCTCCATCCACAGGCACTCGAATCCATCATCACGCATCGAGCGGAGAAAGTAGTCTACGTCTCGTGTAATCCGGCGACCTTCGCACGTGATCTTGGCGAGTTCCTGAAGCACGGCTACGAGCTCCGCACGGTCCAGCCTGTCGATATGTTCCCACACACGGCGCACATTGAGCTCGTGGCGTTACTGCAGAGGAAATAGTCCACCATTGTCATATTGCTCTATTGTTATATTGCTTGCATGCATCCATCACAGATTATCGCTTGCGAACAATGTAACAATTAAACAATGTAGCAATTGTATGTATTGGCTCTCATACAATCTCATACGATGCACAGAATTTCCCTTCTCTCCGTCGGCAAAGTAAAGACGTCGTGGATAACCGAGGGGTGCGAGCTCTACATCGATCGCCTGAAACATTCGTGTGATTTCTCCGAGAAAATTTTGTCAGCTGGATCAAAAGAAGAGGAGAATGATCGGATGCTCAAGGCACTCGAGAACGTGGAGGGGGTAATCGTCGTTCTCGACGAGACGGGCAGAGAGATGCGGTCAACGGAGATGGCTTCGTGGATCAACAAGAAGCGTGACACCGGGACACCGATTACCTTCGTCATCGGTGGAGCGTACGGACTCGATGACAGGATTCGATCGAAGGCGCATCTCATACTCTCGCTCAGTCGGATGACGCTTCCGCATGAACTCTGCAAGTTATTTTTTCTGGAGCAACTCTTTCGGGCGCACGCGATCGTGGCGGGGACGGGATATCATCATTAGAAATACGATTCATTTTCCACCTTTGTCCGGCGACAAAGGTGGAGCCAAAACGCCGGCGCGCCAACTGCCACCTTCCCGGCCCTGTGACTCCTCGCCGGCTCTTCCAAGGCTTCAGAGCCGTCTCGTCGTTCTGCCGCGACGGCAGACCAGGGCCTTCCCCTTCACCCCCCGTGGCGCGCCACCCCCCGGAGCATGACCTTCTTCGTACTGTGATTGATGACTTCTTACAATGACTTTTTGTAGTTCTGTTTAGAGTCTTGATTCAGCAGACGACGATGTAGACTTGTGCCATACTGTGTCTGCATGATTTTCTCACGAAAAAAAGAGGTTCAGCAGACTCAAGGATCGCCTGGAGAGGATTTCGGCTTTCTTGATCCTGCGGTTCTGTACCTTGACTCCGCCTGTCAGACACTTCGACCGCAGTGCGTCATCGATGCCGAGCGTGAGTATTACTGCCACTTCAACGCGTGTGGAGGTAGAGTGCAGTACGGGTGGGGCAAGAAGGTCGATGAGCGTGTGTCGTCTGCTCGAAGGCGCGTTCTTGCCATACTCGGCAAGACCGAGAAAGAGTATGCAGTCGTCTTCACGTTGAACACCAGCTACGGCATCAATCTCGTCCTCCATCAGCTACCTCAGTCGTGGTCACATATCGTGACATCCGAGATCGAGCACAATTCCGTCTACCTCCCCACGATGACGTGGGCGAAGAAGCGCGACGCGACGCGTTTGGTTTTATCGCGTGAGGATGATGGGAGACTGCGGTACGAAGCGTCCGATCTCACGAATGCCGTCGTGCTCGTGAATACGGCGTCGAACATCGATGGGCGTACGCTCACGAATGTGTCGGACCTCGCACGGGATACGCACGCTCAGGGTGGCATTCTCCTTCTCGATGCTGCGCAGACGATGGGGCACGATGCTCGCTTCCTTCACGCTGTTCCCTTCGACGCACTCTTCGCTTCTGGGCATAAGATGTACGGACCGAGCATCGGTATCATTGTCATCCGTCGTGAACTCCTACGATCTCTCGATCACTTCTTCCTCGGAGGTGGGACAGTTACCGACGTTACGAAGGATGATTTTGTGCTCCTTGCGGATGATCGCGAACATGAGCGCCTCGAGGTCGGTCTCCAGCATTGGGCGGGGATCATCGGGCTCGATACGGCGCTTACGTGGCTCGAGACAGTCCGTCCTGAAGGGGAGGATCGGTATACGCATGAACAAGCACTCGCAGAGACATTGTATGATGGCGTGCGTGCGATCGACGGTGTTCATCTCGTGAATACAGAGCCGAGCCCCGTTCTCAGTTTTGCGATTGACGGGCTCGACTCGCATCGCCTCGCGCTCTACCTCGATGCACAGCAGATCCTTTGTCGGAGCGGACACTTCTGCTGTCATTACTATCTACAACATCTTCGGGGTCTGCCTGCTCAGCTCCGTGCGTCTATCGGGCTCCAGACGACGCATGCTGACATCGATCGGTTCATCGCTACGCTTCAGACGATTGCGCAGTCTGTTCGTTAATTTTTTCTTCGCTCTTCATGTTCTGTATTGCCGCCTTCATCGTCCTCGCTTTCATCGCTATTTTCTCAGCGTCGTTTCGTCCATTGGCGAAGAAGGCGTGGCACTGTGTGCTTCGGCGTGTGACATTTCGTCCGTGTGACATCGATTTCTCAGAAGAGATGAAGGGGAAGTTGCTCGGACGCATCATCGTGACACACCCAAAGCTCGCGCGGTTCCTCGATCGTTGGATCGACTGGCTCGCGTTCATCTTTGTCGTGCTCAGCATCTGGAGTGTTCTGTATACAGCGACAGCGCTCCTCAATCTCTACGTCTACGACACATGTAGCCCGACGTCTGTGGAATCGTGCTCGCTCGGTGGGGAAGCGTGCGGGGTGGATCAGAGTGCTCCTGGGCTTATCGCATCGTGGCAGTCGGGCAATCTTCTTGGGTGGGTGACGGGTCCGTTCACACGGACCTTCACGACGATCACGCGGATTCCCGATCGACTGCGTACATGGGATGCGCGCGAGTTCGTTGGTCCCACGGCAACGTACATTCGTCCTTTCGATGCGTCGAAACCCACCGCCCTCGAAATCATCGATCCTAGCTGTCAGTTCTGTAAGAAGCTTACGAGTAATGTACGTACGGCAGGGATTCCAGAGCGCATGAATGTGACGTATCTGCTCTACCCTATTCCGTCGGAAGATTCCGGGACGAAGTTCCCACATTCTGGGCTCCTAGCAGGAGTCATCGAAGCCGTGAAACGTATGCCACTCCCGTCGAATCCTTCGGCGATACCTGCCGATTGGCAACTCCTCGAAAAAATATTCGTTCCAGCGATAGGCAGTGAGCCAGATCTACAATCTCGTTTCGCCATCGGCTTCACGAGAGTAGAGGCCGAGCACGCGCTTCGAGAGCTCCTTCTCGACATCGGCTATTCTTCTCAGAACGTCGATGCTATTTTTACTCTCGCTGAGTCTCCGGAGATTATAGAGAACCTCCGCGTACAGGCAGAGATCGTCGAGAAGCGTATTCGTACCATCAAGATTCCAACACTCCTCATTGGCGGACGGCGGTATGATCGATCGGTCTCGGTGGAGGAATTGCAGAGGTACAGTAATGAATGACATCGATGATGAAAGGGGAGTAAGATGACTGCATGACATCCGCAGAAATTGCAGAACTCCTGCGCAGGCACCGACAAGAAGAGAATCATGGTCATGCACTTGGCCCCTTCATCCAAGACATCGTGTACGGAGGCAATGATGGCATCGTGACGACCTTTGCTGTCGTTGCAGGAGCGATCGGGGCAGGGCTCCCGCGCTACGTTGTCATCATCCTTGGTCTTGCGAATCTATTCGCCGACGGTCTTTCGATGGCGACGGGTGCGTTCTTATCCCTTCGGTCCGAGCACGATCAGTATCGTCGACTGCGACGTGAAGAATCACTGGAAATCGATACACATCCAGAGATCGAGCGAGAAGAAGTCAGAGAGTATTACGAGAAGAAAGGACTGTCGGGACAGGCACTTGAGACGGTGGTATCTGCTCTGACACAACAAAAGAACATTTGGGTGGATACGATGATGGTTGCAGAACACGGACTCACAGAGGAAGCATCGGGTCAGCCGGTTCTGCATGCATTTGTGACATTCTGCTCTTTCGTTTTCTTCGGGAGCATCCCGCTCATTCCGTATATTTTCACATTTGCACTCGATATTCGTTTTTCCATTGCGATTGCCGTGACATTCATCGCTCTTGCACTGCTTGGCTTCACGCGCAGTTACATCACACGCGAGCGCCTCTTCCGTGGACCGCTGGAAATCATTTCCATCGGCGCACTCGGTGCATTCGTCGCGTACGGTGTAGGAGTACTCCTCCGGAGTACGGTAGGAGTTGCGTTGTAATACTTACTTCGTTCCGAGCGCGAGTGTGATGTTCGTCGTTCCGTCGACGCTCGATGCGACCATCGTGAACATCCGTCCATCCTTGGATCCACCGATCGTTGATGTCGTCCCCGCATTCATCGATCCTTCGATCGTCCATCCATTCTTCTTCATCTGCTCCGTGTAGAAATCGACGACTGTCTGCAAGGAATCCTTTGTCGTGAGCATCACGCCCTGTCCTGCACCACTGTCCTGCATGCCACTCGCAGAGTATTGGATGCTGGCTCCTGGGTAGGCTGGGGCATCACTGGGCCAGTCCTTCGGGAGGGTGTTCCCGCCCACTTCGAAGCTTCCTTCACTCGTCTGTACTTTCATCGTGCCATTAGCAATGTCGACGTTTGCCTGTCCCCCTGTTTCTTTTTCGATGGCATTTTCCATCATCTTCTCTGCGGGATTCTGACCACAGGCGGTAAGGAGTGCGAGGGAGAGGAGTGATGAGGTGAGGAGGAGAGATGTGCGCAT